>CAZELW010000007.1:0-17199 GCA_964513135.1 uncultured Dehalococcoidales bacterium | reverse complement strand
GAGATAATGAGCGGTGACTGGAGTTCAGACGTGTGCTCTTCCGATCTCCCCGGTTAAGACCCCCGCTGCGACCTCTCAGGTTGCCAGTCAGGTCATCACTCTGAAATTCTCTGAGAGTAATCCTGAGCAATCTGCTGTTGGACAGGTTCACCGGCGCTGGGCGGAGCGGATTGAAGAGAAAAGCAACGGCCGCATTAAAATGGAGATGTACTTCTCCGGGGCTCTGGCGAGTCAGGCCGAACGGTTGAGAAGCACTCAAACCGGCATCGCTGATATCAGCTACTACAGTATTGGCACTGATAGGAACCTGATGCCTTTGAGTCTGGTTACCGCCTTGCCTTTCGCAGGTCTACCTGCGGATATGAAGAAAACCACACAAATTTGGTGGCAGTTATACAACGAATTCCCTGAAATCCAGAAGGAATGGGAGAGTATAAAACTCCTTAACGGTGCTTCGATGGCGCCTACCCAGCTTCATCTTGTAAAAAAGGACGCCCGTTTGCCTGCGGACATAAAGGGTACCAAGCTCATATCCAAAGGAGAGCAGCCCTTGACTCTTAAGGAAATCGGGGCCACGCCCATGGATCTTCAGATTGGAGATTGGTATACCGCCCTGGAAAGAGGTCTGGCTGAAGGACTTATCAATCATTTCCCTGTGATTTACACCTTTAAGATCCTGGAAATTCTTCCCCACCACACTATCTTTGGCGATGAGGGCGCCACCATGGACATGGCGTTATTCATTATGAACAAGGATTCCTGGAATAAATTACCGCCCGATCTTCAGGAGGTCCTGATCGAGGCCGGTCAATGGCAGGATGAAGAGATAATAGCGGAAGATGAAAAACAAATACAGATTGGAGTCGACGCTGCCAAAGCCGCCAATCATAGCTTTACCAATCTTACCGAAGATGATTTAAAGGCCTGGAGAGACGCCGCCAGTGTGGCCCATGAACAATACATCGCTGAGTTCGAAGCCAAAGGATTGCCGGCCCGGGCGGTATACAACAGGATGATTGAATTGATACAGCAGAGCAAGTAATTTCCGTTTTCAGGCGGGGCTGGAGTATAAATGACTCCGGCTCCGTTTAAATCTTTCCATTTCAATTAGAAGGGTCTTTATAAACAGCGCCCTGTAAGTCTAACAAAAATTACCTGGTATTCCGGAACGCTTTTTGAGAGGTGATAAATGAGCAGTAGAAAGTATAAGATCAGGTATCCCAACCTGCAGCCGGAGAGCGTTAAATTGGAGAGTAACGTTTCCGTTGTAATGAGAGACGGCATAAAATTGGCCGTCGATATCTATAAACCCTCGAAGGGGACCGGGCCCTGGCCGGTCATCCTGGCATATTCACCTTTTCAAAAAGAACGTTCTTTCGAAAGCGCGAAGCCGGCATTCTATTGTGCCCACGGTTATGTCTGCGTTCAGGCATCAGAAAGAGGGATTGGCTTCAACCAGGGGAAATTTGATATGTCGAGTCCGGTAGCTGCCAGGGACGGGTATGATTTGATCGAATGGCTGGCTGCCCAGCGGTGGTGTAATGGGAACGTGGGTATGATGGGAGCTTCCGGTTACGGTGTTGCGCAATGGATTACTGCTCCATTGAATCCGCCCCACCTGAAAGCACTGGTTGTGCTGGCCACCACGGACAATTACCGCGGTCTGTGTTACCCGGGAGGCGTATTACGCAAACCATTCGTCTCGTATCTGGTCCCGGGATTCATCCAGGCTTCTTTATGGCCGGGGCCAATTCCCGGCAAGGAGCCGCCTTCTAATATCCTCGGAGAAATCCTGGCTCATACTCAGGATGGGCCGTTCTGGTGGAATCATGGTAGCGGCTGGAAAACCATAAACAAGATCAAAGCCCCGGTGCTGAATATTATGAATACCCCCAATAGACTGCATACCATGAGTCACTTGAGGTCGTATTCGGAAATTAATTCGCCCAAAAAGCTCATTATCGTTCCCTGGACGAATGAGAATTACCAGCCCTGGATATTCGAGACCACGTCCTTCAATGATTATATATTAAGATGGTTGGATTACTGGTTGAAGGGAATCGACACCGGAATTATGGATGAACCGGAAGTCGCTATCTATGACAATGGCACTGGCAGGTGGAGATTTGAGAATGAGTATCCGCTGGCGCGCACATCCTGGAATAAATATTATCTGCATAGCCCTCAGAACGAGGATTCGGGGACAATAAGCAATGTTCCGCCGGCAGCCACCGAAAAAGAGAATGTATTTTATAATATCAGTCTGAATACGGCTTTGGTAACTTCATACGGGAAATCAGCCGTTGCCATATCTTCTGATCGGCCGAACCACGTCACTTATGTTTCGCCGCCTCTGGATGAAGACCTTCGAGTTTGGGGGCCGGTCAGCCTCACACTGTACGCCGCAACAGCGGAAGAAATTACTACAGACTGGTCGTTCTTTGTAAAGCTTGGAGAAATGGTGCCGGAAGGTGTCCCACTCAACCCGGTAACCGGACTGCCTGAAATCAAACCTGAAGCATCGGACTCGTTGGTCCCGGACTCGGTCCAGATATGGAGTTTTGGTAACTTGAAAGCAAAATTCAGAGAGATTGATGAGAAGCTGTCAAGGCCCGGGATGCCGTGGCACCCGTTTAAAAACCCTGAGGACTTAAAGCCCGATACTATTTATGAGTTCCAGATTGAGCTGCAACCCATTTTCAAAACCTTTAAGAAGGGGTGCCGTTTATGGCTGAAGATTGCCTGTGATGATGCGCTGTATTCTCCATGGGATAATACTTCTCTCTATGTCGAGACTCCTTCCGTTCCGGAAAAGAGTGAAGTCACTATCTATTGCAATGACCGGTATCCGTCGCATCTGTCTCTGCCGATTATCCCGGACGCAGAAGAGATCACTCCGGTACCTCCACCTTTAAGAGATGCGGTTCCGGGCGCTCCCCGGTTTACCACCAGACTATAGTTAATACATGTGATTTCCTGACTGAATACGCATATAGAGTTGGACTCGAGTGAAAAATGATTTGAATGAAATGGCAAATCGTTCTGAATTAAATAAAGGCATCTGGTTCAGAATTACAAGCAGTTCTATTCCCAAAGCAATCTCATCCGTTTGTCAGGCATTTAACATTTTCGGCATGACGGTACTTGTAGTGTTAACTGCCCTGACTATCGCCGACGTTTTGGGACGCACTCTCCTGAAGAAGCCGCTCTTAGGCACGTTTGAGCTCACCGAATATATGCTTACCATTATTGTTTTTTCATCTCTTGCCTGGTGCGCAGTACAGGGCGGTCATATCAGAGTTGATTTACTGACCAGCCATCTGAAGCCCAAAGTGCAGGCCATTATGTCTTCCATGACGCATCTTATCAGTCTGGGATTACTTGTTGTTATCACGTGGCAGTGCTTTCTTGAGGCTAAAGTCATGACGGATATTGGAAAAACCTCAGCTCTTCTAAATGTACCTGCTTATCCTTTTTACTGGATAATGGCGGCAGGGTTTCTTATACTATGTCTTCAAATATTCGTCGAGTTATTACGCTATTTTTATAAGGCTGTAAAACTATGAGCCAGGAATTAGTGGGGTTAATCGGCATTATCACAATGCTTGTTTTAATCTTCTCAGGAATGTGGGTCGGTCTGACAATGGCTTTTGTGGGATTTGTTGGATTTGTTTATCTGGGAGGCCTTCAAGCTGCGCTGGCAAATTTAGCCACAACATCATACAACACCGTGGCCAGCTATAATTTTGCCCCCATACCACTTTTCGTTCTGATGGGAAATCTTGTCTCCACAACCGGGGTAAGTAGTGACCTGTATAATACTGCCTACAAATGGTTTGGGCAGCTAAAGGGCGGGCTGGCTGTTGCTACCTGTGTTGCCTGTGCCGCCTTTGCTGCCATTTGCGGCTCCAGTATCGCCGGCGCTGTGACCATGGGAAAAGTATGTTTGCCTGAAATGAAGAGACACGGGTACGATGACCGTCTGGCCACAGGCGTAGTTGCTTCAGGAGGGACATTGGGAATTCTGATCCCGCCCAGTATCGGCCTCATTCTCTATGGCATTATCACCGAAAACTCAGTAGGAAAACTGTTTATGGCCGGTATCATACCGGGCCTGCTGCTCACCGGCTTATTTATGGTTACTGTTTTTTTCTGGACATTAAAGGATGCTAAAGTTGGGCCGCCCGGACCAAAAATATCTCTTAAGGAAAAGATCGTTTCCTTAAAAGGCACCTGGATAATGGGCCTTTTGTTTCTCCTGGTGTTGGGTGGGCTTTACCTGGGCATTTTTACCCCAACTGAATCAGGGGCTATCGGGGCGTTTGGCGCTATCATTATTACCTTGTTAAATCGCCGGATCACCTGGAAGCACCTTCTTGAGTCTGTCAAGGATACCGGAATGACCACCGCGAAAGTCGGCATCATGATAATTGGGGCCTATCTCCTGATGCGCTTCCTGGCGATCAGCCAGTTGCCTGCCATGTTAGCCGGCTCTATCACCGAATTACATGTATCCCCGTATGCTACACTTGTTATAATTCTGGCCTTCTATGTGATTCTGGGCATGTTCCTGGATATACTCTCCGCAGTTATCTTTACCGTTCCCATTATTTATCCAGTAATAACTGGATTGGGATTCGATCCCATATGGTTTGGGATAATTATGGTGATCATTCAGGAGATGGGTTTGGTAACACCGCCTGTTGGTTTGAATGTTTTTGCGCTGGGTTCGGTTACCGATGTCCCGATGACTCAAATTTTTAAGGGAGTACTGCCATTTATAGCAGCTATGATAGTTTGCACACTCTTACTGGTTCTCTTCCCTGAAATTGTCCTCTTTATACCGAGTAGAATGTAAGATCACGGTCAATAGGTAGCCCCAATAAAATACCTTCTATCTTTATTGAAGATACCGGGTTTCTCTCGATTTTATCGCTGCCGCCGGATGATTTGTCGGACCCGGACGGTCTTTCTGCGAGCCATATAACCGGAGCTTTTTTCACCGATCAGGCTATAGCCAGGTCAATTCGCGGCCGGCTGCAAGCATGGCACGGACATTTTCAAATTTAGAATCGAAAGGTGTCGAGCAGCCCGAACTTAAAATGAATCCGCCGTCTTTTCCAATAGCTTCAATAATTTGCTTGCAATAATCATACACCTGTTCCGGGGTGCCCAGAGTCAATAAAGAAGCTGGAACGTCGCCCTGGATAGCCATATGACCGTTCAAGATCTCTTTAGCTTTATAGATATCGGTAGCGCCGTCAAGCTGAAGGATACAGCGGCCTCTGGGGAATTCCTTGAAATAGGGCAGGAACCGCGTCCAATCGGAATCGCAATGAAAAGCTACATCAATATCAGCCTTATCCAGAGCGTCAACAATTTCCAACCAGCTTGGAAGAACAATATCTTCAAATGTTTTATTATTAATGAAAGTGGATGAGCCGCGGGAGTTCGTAAAAAGCACTCTCCGGCAGCCGGTATCATCTGCCGCTTTTTTCAAATTGGCAATTATATCAGGTACGCAAGCCTGGACGGCAGCCTTTACTTTATCTTGTGTCCGCCTCAGGTCCATGGAGAATTTCGCCAGAGAACGGTGAAAGGAGAAGGTTTCAAAGGGATGACTGCCTATTCCGGTACAACCACCGCTGAGAAAAGTAATCCCCCGGGCTTGCCATTTATCCCTGATAGCTTTAGCCATCTGGCTTTGTTCCTCAGCCTGGCGGTCACGTTCCTCTTTCGGCGGCAAACCAGGGTTCATGCGCTGCATCAGCCGTTCCATAAAAGCATTTAATCCGTTCTGAATGACGTAATCATAGTCCTCGAGCAGCATCACTTCTTCTTCAATAATCTGGTTGGGAGTGTTATCGGGAAGTTCCTTTCCGGGCAAGAGCGTTTTCAGAGTGAAAGGTTTGGCACCGCCTAACAGGACCGGAGATACCATGATATCCCAGCCGCCCAGTCCCTCAAATGTCTGTTCACGGGCGGCCTCAGCTTTGACTGGGTCCAGATAGTCCTTCTGCGTAATACCGGCATAGACTGCGGCAAATTGCTCGATGCTCGGACCGGACAGGATCTTATCGACCTTCTCTAACCTGATGGTCTTCTGAAGGCGTTCTTCATTGGTCATAGCCCCTCTATTTTCCATTATTTTTTCCCTGCCTCCGCAAAAGATTTGGCCAAATTTACTGCTTCAACTGCATCATGCCCCCATCCATCAGCCTCCACCTTCTGACAGACAAAGTCGTCCATCATTCCTCCGCCTATCATAACCTTCAAATCATCTCCCAATCCGGCACTTCTTAAGGCTTTGACGGTTACTCCCATATTCGAGAAAGCCAGTGTAAGCAGACCGGACAGACCGACTATTTTAGCTCCGGTTTCCCGGACCTTGTCCACAAATGCCTGGGGCGGTACATCGACTCCCAGATCATAAACTTCAAAACCGTTGCAGCGCAGCATCGATATCACAATGTCCTTGCCGATATTATGGATATCGCCCTGGACCGTACCGAACACAATCTTGACTTTATTACTATCATTGGCTTCACTGGTAAGTTCGGGTCCGATCAACTGCATTACCTCATTAAATATCTCGGCCGAAGCAACCAGATCACAAACAAAGTAATCTCCTTTTCCAAATCGTTCACCCACATCTTGCATGCCGAAGCGGCAGGCTTCGATGATGGCCATAGGCGCAGTTTTAGCATCCAGTTGCTCCTTAACTGCGGCTAACAGCTTTTCTTCATCCAGATCAGCCATTAAATTTCTCAAGGCTTCGATTTCTTCAGTCATCCCGATTCCCCCTTACATTACTCAAAGGTTGCTTGTCACTCAATTATATACCAATTTGGCATTTATATCAGGTATTTATTAACCTGCTTATCTGTATCTATCGAAAAATGACACTATCCCCGAACAACAGGAAATCGACCAAATCGTTGCACTTCGACAGATGGACTTAATTAACTTTGTCTAAATAGTTTATATGTAGTATACTTTTCACGTTAAATAAACTACTATCATAGAGTTCAAACTTTGTTCCTTTCACATGGAACAGATAAAATTGCGGCAGTCTTATATCCGGTAATAGAGGACAGCCGAAACATAGCCATACTGGAGGCATTACCGATTGTCCGGAAAACAGGGAGATTTGGATAAGGAAGAAAAAATCAATGAGATAATTTCAATCCAGCACCAGTTGGCCCGCTGTCTGGCGCCTTGCGCGCTTGAATCCTGGTGCAAGCTGGATATGACGCTGGCCCAGCTTAAAATCCTGTTTATTATCATCAGTAAAGAGGCGACCAATTTCAGGTCACTTGCCCGGATGCTGGAAGTGACACCGGGAAACGTCACCGGTATCATCGATCGGCTGACGGAGCAGGGACTGGTAGTTCGCAAGCAGGACCCAGTTGACCGCCGGGTCATTCAGATTGAAGCTACTGAAAAGGCCCGGGACATTCTGGCAAGTCTCATGGATTTTCATATTAAAGAGATGGTCAATCTGCTGAGGTATATGGATCAGGACGACCTTGATTCGCTTTGCCGCGGTCTACAGGGACTATTCGGCGTGCTGAAGCAACTTCAGGCAGAAAAAGGCTGTGCATCGGCTGCTAAATGAACCGTCATATACCAGACATATGTTCAGAATATCGTTGAGATTAAATCAGCCCAATATGGAGAGGTAATATTATGCGACTCTGGCGAATAACAACACTGGTAACCTTTTTAGTTATCATAATTTCCCTTGTAACCGCCTGCGGCTCAAACACGTCACAGACAACAACCCAGCAGTGGAAAGTAACCCGGGGTGATGTGACTATCAAGGCCAACGGCAGTGGAAAGGTCGAGGTTGACATAGACTCCAAGCCTTCTTTCGGGACCGGAGGAAAGGTTGTCAAACTGAACGTTAAAGAGGGTGACAGAGTTACTAAAGGCGCTGTCCTGGCTCAACTGGAGACCGATAACCTGGAACTGGCGCTATCCCAGGCTAAGGCTGCCGAGGCCCAGGCAAAACTGGCTCTGATACAGGCTGAGGTTGGGGAAGCCAGGGCTACCCAGGACCTTTACTCAGCCCAGTTTGCCCTGGACCAGATCAAGGCCGTCAGTGATATCAAGGATAAGATCATGCAGATTGAGTGGGAGATTAAGGTCATGGAAGTCAACCGCTCCCAGGCTCAGGCTACCGGTAATAGCAGTTCGGTAAAGACTCTTAATGAGTCCATCCGGCAGAAGAACCTGGAGCTGGCCGAACAGAACCAGAAGCTTCAGGACTTGCTGGCTAAAGATGAATATGCCGGAGTAGCTCCTTATGAGGTGAAGTCCTTTACTATCGGGGGACAGCGCTACGACCGGCTGGTAGTGGATGATGTCCGTATGAAGCAGCAGCAGGTATTGCTGGCAGAGAAAGCCATCGAACAGGCTAAAGCCAATATAGAACAGGCTAAAATGAATCTGGAGCATGCCGCCAAAGCAGTCCAGGTAGCCCAGAAACAGCTCAATGATGCTACCATCACTTCCCCGATCAACGGCCTGGTAGTAAACGTGGACATCCAGGAGGGTGATATCGTTTCTCCGTCTGCTGTGATGAATGCTGCAGCACCGCTATATATCATCGATACTGACAGTATGAAAGTTACTGCTCAAATAGACGAGATAGATATACCAGGCGTTAAGCTGGGTCAGCCGGTCATTATCAAGCTGGACTCGGCGCCTGACGTTCAGTACGCAGGCACTGTTGAATCAATCTCGATGGCTCCGGTAGCTAACCCGCAGAATACCGGCGTGATCGTCTATGAAGTCAAGGTCGATTTTAATAGCCCCCCTCCCCTGGAGGTTAAGCAGGGCATGAGCGCCACGGTCGATATTATCCTCGACGAAAAGAAAGATGTTCTGATTGTCCCCAGCCGGGCCATCAAACTGGACGCTCAGGGGAATCCGGTGATCAACATCATGGCAAACGATACTATCGAAACACGCCAGGTCCAGGTCGGCATTACCGACGGCATCAATACTGAAATCACCGGCGGGGTTAACGCAGGAGAAACGGTTATCATCACGCGCACCGGTGAAACCCTGAACATTTTCGGGCAGTAGCCGGTAATTTGTGATTGATTAAGCCCGCAATATCGAAGAAGCCATGATTGAACTAAAAAATATCACCAAAACTTATCGCATGGGGAAAGTACACGTTCAGGCGCTGAGGGGCATCGACCTGATCGTGCGTCAGGGAGAGATGGTAGCCATTATCGGCGCATCCGGGTCTGGCAAGTCGACCCTGATGAACATCATCGGATGTCTTGATAAACCCACTTCTGGCCAGTACTTTCTGGATGGGGAAGAGGTTGGACGCCTGAATGATGACCATCTGGCTGAGATCAGAAATAGAAAACTGGGTTTTGTGTTCCAGCAATATAATCTTCTGCCCCGTATCAACGCTCTGGCCAATGTCGAACTGCCATTGATATACAGTGGCATACTGCAAAAACACAAGAGGGCAAAGGAAGCCCTGGAAAGGGTTGGCCTGGGTAAAAGGCTCCATCACAAGCCGACTGAAATGTCCGGAGGCGAGCAGCAAAGGGTGGCTATCGCCCGCGCTCTCATTAACAATCCTTCCCTGATACTGGCAGACGAACCTACCGGAAATCTGGACACCGTAGCCTCAAATGAAATTATGAATATCTTTTTACAGCTTCACAGTGAGGGTATGACTGTAGTGCTTATTACCCACGAAATGGACATTGCCCAGCAAGCCGACAGGATCATTCGCATCATGGACGGGAAAATCATCTCGGATAATATTATTAAACCAACCGTTGAACATACGGAACCAGGTGGTCTGAAATGAACTTTTTAGAATCTTTCAATATGTCGGTCCGCTCGCTGCTGACCAACAAACTGCGCTCATTTCTGACAATGCTGGGCATTATTATCGGAGTCGGATCAGTCATCGCGCTGATGTCTATCGGGCGGGGGGCCCAGGCCAGCATCCTCTCCACTTATGACCGCCTGGGCACTAATATGCTGGTAATAGTCCCTTCCTCCGGAGAAGCCAGCGCCGGTATGGCCGGCTTCGCGCTGACTACACCCACGTTGACGCTAACAGATGCCGAGGCTATTGAGAGGGCTTTTGGAGTTATCAGCATCTCTCCAACCAATGAAAGCTTCGTTATGGTATCCACCCCTAACGAAGAGAAATATGCCGTGATCGAAGGTGTCACGCCTGCCTATCTGGACGTGATGAACCATACTCTGGCCAGAGGGCAGTTCATTGCTCAGCATGATGTTTCCGCCAGGACAATGACAATAGTGCTGGGCTCTGAAACAGCCACCGCGCTTTTCGGAGACCTCGACCCGGTTGGCCAGACCGTGAAATTGAAAGGACTCCGCTTTACAGTGATTGGAGTGCTTGAGGCAGTCGGCGGCTCGATGATGGGAATCAGTATGGATAACGTCGTCTACGTCCCGATTACCACGTTCCAGACGCGGTTGTTCCCTCAACGCACAGCCACCGGCGAGGATTCCGTACAGTCGATATCCGTCAGAGTCACCAATACCGATATAATGCCTGATACCATAGATGATATTAAAAATATCCTGAGAAGGCAGCACCGGATCTCGGCCGATGAGAAGGATGATTTTTCTATTATCACCCAGAACCAGGTAGTGGATATTATTAACCAGGTAACAGGGGTATTCAGCATCTTCCTGGGAGCAATTGCCAGTATTTCCCTGGTAGTGGGCGGCGTCGGAATTATGAATATCATGCTGGTTTCTGTTACCGAAAGGACACGGGAAGTCGGCATCCGCAAGGCTGTGGGTGCCAAGAGACGGGATATCCTGGTGCAGTTCTTGCTTGAAGCCGGTGTATTAAGCCTCATCGGTGGAGCTTTCGGAGTCCTGGGAGGCTGGGCAGTTTCCTTTGTGGTCTCTCAGATTCCAATCAGCGGCATGACAATCCATTCCCTGGTTACTCCGGATATTGTGGCGCTGGCCCTGGGAGTTTCCCTGGTTATCGGCCTGACTTCAGGCATATACCCGGCAATGAGGGCTGCCAGGTTGAATCCGATAGACGCGCTGCATTACCAGTAATCAAACTTTTCTCCCATTGCATTTCTTTGAACAGAAATAGTATAGTAGTACTATGAATTGGTTGGATATTGTTCTGATAATACTCCTGGCAAGCGCCGCCGTCAGCGGACTGTTCAGCGGACTGATCAAGATGGTACTCTCACTGGCTGGATTGATCGTAGGGGTGATAATTGCCGGGCGGACCTATGTCCCCCTGGCCGAAAATCTGACCTTTATTTCCAACGAAAACGCCGCTCGCGTCGTTGCTTTTGCGATTGTTTTCCTGGCTGTAATAGTAATCGCCTTTTTACTTGGAATAATATTAACCAGGTTGGCTTCAGCTATTCTTTTAGGCTGGTTAAATCGGGTGGGAGGAGCTTTCTTCGGATTATTACTCGGCGCTTTCTTCATCTCTGCGATTCTGACTCTCTGGGTTAAATATATCGGGGCCGGAGATACTATTATCACATCAGGAATGGCTTCCTTTTTACTGGATCGGTTCCCCATGGCGCTGGCCCTGCTGCCCGAAGAGTTCGCCTCCGTCAACGAGTTCTTCCACTGATATTTCCATCTATGCAATCGGGCAAAACAGGCCCATTGTCCCCGGTTCAATATTCTTAAGGCCGCCGTAGCCTTCTATTACGATCGTCCAAAAAGCAGTAACCAGAAACCCACAGCGAGTTTCTGGTTACTAAATTTCTATTGTATTGTGTTTAAAGCCTGGTTCAGACCAGGCCTGTAATTGAGCTTTTATTTTATCTGCTTGGGAGCTTCAACCGGACAGACCTCAGCGCACTTGCCGCATTCAGTGCATTTCTCCGGATCAATAACGAAGGTGGTGTCGCCTTCTTTTATTGCCTCGTTCGGACATTCGGACTCGCAGGCCCCGCAGCTAATACAGTCTTCACTAATTTTATAAGCCATCTTATGTTACCTCCTCAGAATATTGTCAAATAAATCTATGCATTTGTCAAATAATTTAACCTTTACTGCCGAACTTCTTTTTTAAGGCTTCAGCTACAGCTTTCGGCACCAGTTCATCAATACTGCCTCCCAGGCTGGCAGCTTCTTTAAGCAGGCTGGAGCTGACAAACTGGTATTCTACCGAAGACATCAGACAAATCTGTTCGATATCCGGGAAAAGCTTCCGGTTCATCATACTCAGTGTGAATTCTTTCTCGAAATCACCGCCCATGCGTAATCCCCTTACCATGACCCTGGCATTAACTCTCCGGGCAAATGTTCCGGTAAGCTCGGAATAGGCCATCACGTCGATATTGGGAATGCCGGACACTGCCTCCTTGGCTAATTGCAATCTTTCTTCGGTGTTAAACAAGAGCATCTTTTCGGCCGGAGAATGATAAATTCCGATAATCAATTTTTCAAACAGTTTACTGGCACGTATCGCAATGTCCAGATGCCCGTTGGTCAACGGGTCGAAGCTTCCCGGATAAATTGCAACTGTCACGCTATTTCCTCCTTATGATAAATGGCAATACAACTATCCCCATGCCGCCTTTCCTTGATCAGGCTTAACGGTGGATAGACCGGCTCCAGTGTGAGATGCGATGAATGGGTTACAACAACAATCGTCTGTGCTCCTACCAATCTGGATTTCGCTAACCTGGATATCGTTTCGCCGATAGCCCGGTTTCGGTACGGCGGGTCCATGATAATAATGCTGTACTCCTTATCAAGAAAGGAAATAGCATTCTCCACCTCACAGCAGTAAACATGAGCCCGGTCGCTCAGCTTAGTTTTCTCCAAATTTCGCTTTATTATATCACAACACCGTCTCTGCCGGTCAACAAAATCAGCCCACCCTGCCCCCCGACTCAAGGCCTCTATCCCCATAGCTCCAGTACCCGAATACAGGTCCAGGACCAGAGACCAGTCGCTGGCCAAGTTCTCCAGCATGGAAAAGATCGCCCCCCTGACCAGATCAGTGGCAGGACGCGTGCTCCTCCTATCCGGCCCGATTAATTGATGCCCTTTGGCTGTACCGGCAATTACGCGCATATTCCGGGATTTACCCTGAACCTTTTGAATTAGGCCTGCATGATAGCATGAAAAAGCCCACTCCATTATATCAGATGCGCCGGGCCGCCTCTAATAAAATCCACACATAAATACTCTGTATAATTTTGTTACATCACCGGTTTTTGGAGGTTGACATACATTATCTAAAGGTGAATAATATATGAGAGTAAAGGCGGCAGAAGACAAACCCAAAGTATTTTGGAATATTTGACACTGGATCCGATCTTTATGCCCTTAGATGCTTCCATATGTGAATATCCTGAATGTATCGGGTTGCCCGTCCGCAGACTGTATAACGCCAGAAGTTAATTACTCACGTAATGACTAAAGTAAGTTCCGATATTTATTCGCTATATATTGATACTGTTTACAAACTGCCCGACTCGCCTGAATAATCATTGGGGGATGGTCTTGCTAACCGAATACGGATATATTGGGCTGTTTTTATTGGTAAGCATCGGCGTAGCTGCCGCTATGGTCCTGACACCGGTCCTGCTCAGGTTGATCGGACTTATCCCCCATAAACCGAACTCAGTGAAAAACGCTCCTTTTGAGTGCGGTATGGATACCATCGGCAAGACCTGGGTCAGATTCAATTTCCGTTATTATTTTTATGCCTTGATGTTCGTAGTCCTGGATGTCCTGGTATTATTCCTTTACCCGTGGGCCGTAAGCGTGAGACAGTCCGGCCTGGTAGGACTGATAGCTATCGGGGTGTTTATCATCCTGATATTGGTCGGTTACCTTTATGCGTGGAAGAAGAAGGTGTTGGAGTGGAAGTAAACGATATTTATCAAGTTTGCCCTTATGAAAGCAAGAGCCTTGAGAAAGCCGAAGGCGCCCAGATAGAAAGCCTGAGAGAGAATAGCGCCGGCGTGATTCCGGACCCGGATAAATGGCTGGACGAGGAAATCAAACGTAACCTTCTCCTGACTACACTGGACTGGGCGGTAAACTGGGCACGGAGGTCTTCTCTGTGGACTGCCGTGGCTTTTCCCGCCTGTTGTGCTATGGAATTCATGTCTGCTATGGTGCCCCGTTTCGATCTGGCCCGTTTCGGAATGGAACTGATGCGGTCATCTCCGCGGCAGGCTGACCTGATGATTACCGCCGGGACCCTGACCTGGAAGATGGCCCCGCAGATCAAACGCATTTATGATCAAATGGCAGAGCCCAAATGGGTAATTGCCATGGGTGCATGCGCCTGTAGCGGCGGTATTTTTGCTAACTCCTATGCCGTAGTGCCCGGCTACAATCATATCATCCCGGTAGATGTTTACGTCCCGGGCTGCCCGCCCCGTCCGGAAGGCCTGATTTATGGGATTCAACTTCTGCAAAAGAAAATCGCCAGAGAGCACGTTAATATCAAAATACCATCCTTATAAGGAGATTATACAGCTTAAGGGACTTTCAGAATGACAGTACTGTTATCCGGCAAGGACATGGCGGAGAAAATCGGCGCCCAAATTCCCGGGGCGGTTCTCGAGGCCAACGATCAGGCCGTAGTAATAAAGAGCGAATATTTACTGGAGGTAGCGGACTATTTGAAAAATAGTCCGGACATGGCTTTTAATCAGCTTACCGACATTACCTCGGTGGATTATTTCGATTATTTTGAAATCATTTACCGCCTCACCTCCATTAAAAAGAATGCCAGTATGACATTCAAGGTCCGCTGCTATGATCGGGATAATCCGAAAATCCCTTCTCTCATCAAGACCTGGAGGGGAGCGGACTTTATGGAGAGGGAAGTTTTTGATTTGATGGGTATCTTTTTTACCGGCCATCCGAATATGAAAAGGATATTTCTCTGGGAAGGTTTTCAGGGCCATCCTTTGCAAAAAAATTTCACGGAGGGAAAGTGTAGCGATAAGTCATAAGTATCAGGCCTGGTGATGGGAGCAGGTTTTTAAGTTACAGGTCCCGGGTTGCCGTTTCCCGCAGCTTATCACTGATTATTTACCACCTGGAACTCCCTTTGCCCCGAAACCCGATACTTGTTCTTGCTGCCTGGTGATTTATATTTATGCCTCTTAAGACGGAAAGTTTTGCTATTAATATCGGCCCGGCGCACATGAGCACCCACGGTGTCTTCCGCATGAAAGCCATCATGGACGGAGAAGTCGTCGTAGATATGGAGCCTGTTTTCGGCTATCTTCACCGGGGCATCGAAAAGCTGGCTGAACAGAGGACTTATACCGGAATTATTCCGCTCACTGACAGGATAGATTATACCTCCCAGATGAGCAATAATCTGGCTCACTGCCTGGCAGTGGAGAAACTGTCCGGTATCCAGGTGCCCGAGCGTGCAGAGTATCTGCGGGTCATTATGGCCGAACTCCAGCGCATCACCGCTCATTTTCTGGGTATCGGGGCATTTACCAATGATTGCGGCGCAATGGGTACCCCGATGTTCTACATGTTCCGGGAAAGAGAAAAGATTTTCGATCTTTTCGAGATGGCCAGCGGCCAGCGGCTGATGTACAGCTACATGCGGCCGGGCGGTCTGGTCCAGGACGTACCGGCAGAATTCCTGCCGGCTTTGCGCAAGCTGTTAGATCAGTTGCCCCGGTTTTTCGATGAATACGACCAGCTCATCTCCCAGAATGAGATATTTCTGGCCCGCAGCAAAGGAATCGGCGTTCTGTCGGCGGAACAGGCTGTCAATTTCTCCGCTACTGGTCCGGTGCTGAGAGCCAGCGGAGTGAAGTGGGACCTGCGTAAAGCCGACCCTTATTCAATTTATGACCGTTTTGAGTTCGATATCCCCACCGGACAGACCGGCGATTGCTATGACCGTTACTGGGTAAGAGCCCAGGAAATGCGGCAGAGCTTGAGAATCCTCCAGCAGGCGGTGAAACAGATCCCTGAAACCGGCGATATCAGGGCCAAAGATGTTCCTGACCTGATTCGCCCGCCCATCGGAGAAGTATATGCGCATGTCGAATCCCCCAAAGGTGAAATGGGGGTCTTTATAGTATCCGATAACTCGATCGCTCCGTACCGCTACCATGTCCGTCCTCCCTGCCTGATTAATCTGACGGCTTTGCGAGACATGGTGGTCGGCTGGAAAATTGCGGACTTGATCGTGATCTTCGGCAGTATTGATATTTGTATGGGCGAGGTGGATAGATAGTGACCATTCTGGCCAATATACCCCTGGCAGCACTGGCTCCGGACTGGCCGGGAGGCTTCTGGTGGCACTGGCTGTTTTTCAGCTTCCTGATAGTGGCTGCCGTCTTCCTGGTATTAATCGGCGTCACTTTCGGAGAGCGCCGCGTGCTGGGATTCATGCAAGCGCGCCGCGGGCCCAACCGCACCGGGCCTTTCGGATCGTTCCAGATTATTGCTGATGCCGTGAAAGCCTTGCTCAAAGAAGATATTATCCCGGATAAGGCTGATAAACTGCTGCACTGGCTGGCGCCGGTAGTGGCTTTCTTCCCGGTCTTATTAATTTTCGCCGTCATTCCCTTTCAGGATGGGGCGATGCTGGTCGATTTGAACATCGGACTCCTTTATATTCTGGCCATCAGCTCTCTTTCTATCATCGGCATTTTTATGGCCGGATGGGCTTCCAATAACAAATACTCGATGCTGGGAGCTATGAGGGCCATTGCTTCGGTGGTGAGCTATGAGATTCCGGTGGTAATTTCGGTAATCGGTGTGATTATGATTACCGGCTCATTGTCCATGAACCAGATTGTTTTGGCTCAGGATATCCCGTTTATCCTGCTACAGCCGCTGGGTTTCCTGCTGTTCTTTATCGGCGGCTGCGCTGAGATCAGCCGCAGTCCCTTCGATCTGCTGGAGGCCGACCAGGAAATCGTGGCCGGCCACCATACCGAGTATTCCGGCATGAAATTCACCATGTTTTATCTGGTTGAGTACGCCGAAGCACTGGCACTGTCCGCTATCATCGCGACCATCTTCCTGGCAGGATGGAGATGGCCTGTGCTGCCTCCCTGGCTGTGGTTCCTGGTCAAGACCCTTTTCGTCTATTTTTTGATGATCTGGACCCGCGCCACCCTTCCTCGCGTCAGGATCGACCAGCTTATGGCACTGGCCTGGAAATTCCTGCTGCCGCTTTCTTTT
>CAZELW010000006.1:0-17806 GCA_964513135.1 uncultured Dehalococcoidales bacterium | reverse complement strand
ACATCAAGAGGATGCTCGGTTATTCCAGTATAGCCCAGGCCGGTTATATAATGGTTGGACTGGCTACCGTCGGCCTCGCCCCGGTATCTGTCGCCGCCGGACAGAGCAGCATTCTCTTCTTCCTTGTCAGCTATTCGCTGACCAATCTGGGGGCCTTTATCGCCATCATCTCCATCTCCAATAAGATCAACAGCGACCAGATAGACGATTTCAGCGGCGTTGGCAAGCGTTCTCCCTGGATGGCTCTGGCACTCACCCTCTGTATGGTATCACTGATCGGTATGCCTCCGGCAGCCGGTTTTATGGCCAAGTTTTATATTTTCGGCGCCGCCGTCCAGCAGGGCTTGCTGTGGCTGGTCATCATTGCTGTCCTGAACAGCGTTATTTCGGCCTACTATTACCTGCGAGTGGTCAAGGTGATGTGGTTCGGTGAACCGGCCTCCAGCGAGAAAGTTCCCGCAACCGGCGCGCTGAAAACTGCCCTGGCTATCTCCTGCCTGGGTGTTCTGGTCTTCGGCCTGGCGCCCGGTCTTGCGATAGGCCTGGCCGAAGCAGCCGGTCGAATGCTGGGACTATAAGAAATCGGGAGTGACTGGATACATCACTCCCGATCAGGATCTCCGTTAGCAGTATGCCGGGTCTTAGCTGCTCATCAGATTAGGCAGCCACAGGACCATCTCCGGCCAGACAATATATATTGCCATTGTGGCCATCAGGGGTATGACAAACCATACTGCTCCTTTTATTATTTCTTCCATTCTGGTCTCAGGCATCAATCCTTTTAATATGAACAGGTTCATGCCATATGGAGGCGTCATCGCGGCTATTTCCAGGTTTTGTACCTGTAATACGCCAAACCATATGGGGTCAAAGCCCATACCTGTAATGATGGGATATATTATCGGAAGGGTTACTACCATGGTAGACATCGAATCCAGGAAACAACCCATAATGAAATAGACTATCATCACGCAGATCAGGAACAATATCGGTGGGATGTCCATTCCGGATACCCATGTACTGAGTGTTACCGGAATGCGTGATAGCGATATCATGTTTCCGAATAAGGTTCCGCCTACCAGGATAAACAGTATCATGCCCGTAGATCCGGCTGAATCCTTGACGCTGCCCCAGATAGCGCGCATACTGGACTTTCTTAGCGCCAGGGCCGCTACCAGAGTTACAAAAGCCCCTACGGCTCCCGCTTCGGTGGGGGTGAAATAACCGGTCATAATACCGCCTATAATAATCAGCACTACCAGCGCAATACCCCAGGCAGGAGGTAATGTTTCATTAGAAAATGAAATAACCCTGTACACCCGGTCGGGCACTGTCCGCCCCAATCCAAAGTCTGGTATAATAATTATTATGTAAATTCTGGTTGCGAAACTTTAGCTATACTGTTACTATTTAATTTTGTCGGATATGTTTTAACCTGACGCAGGAGGAGAAGTTGAAAGGCAAGGACTTGTTATCGGTCACAGATTTGAGCAGCGAAGAGGTCCATATCCTTCTCGCTGATGCTGAGGAGATGAAGATTGATAAATGGTCGTCTCTCCTGGAGAGGAAAACACTGGCGCTGGTCTTTGAGAAGCCTTCCCTCCGTACAAGGGTCAGTTTTGAAGTAGCTATGAGGCAGCTTGGCGGCTACACGATCTACCTTTCCCCGGCCGAGATTGGCCTGGGCAAGCGAGAACCGCCCCGTGATGTAGCCAATGTGCTTTCCCGCTATGTGGATGTCATCGCTGCCAGGACGTTCTCGCACGAGACCGTGTCAGATCTGGGCAAATACGCCGACATACCTGTTATCAATGCTCTGGATGACCTGGAGCATCCCTGTCAGGCCCTGGCTGATCTACTGACAATCCAGGAGAAGAAGGAAGAATTGAGAGGATTGAGGGTAGCCTATATCGGCGACGGCAACAACGTGGCCAACAGCCTGATGTTGGCCTGCGCGATGATGGGCATCAATTTTAGCATCGCCGCTCCCGAAGGCTATATGGTCTCTGAAGACATGCTGACCTCTGCCAGGGCGCTTGCCGCCGGTTCCGGAGCGGAGGTAATGACCTTCATAAAACCGCTTGAAGCGGTTGACGGAGCGGATGTGGTCTACACAGATGTCTGGACCAGCATGGGGCAGGAAGAAGAATCCGAAAAACGGCGTCAGATATTTTCCGATTATCGGATAACGGAAGAACTGATCAACCACGCCAAAGAGGATGTTATTTTCATGCATCCCCTGCCGGCCCATCACGGCGAAGAAGTGGACGGGGATATCCTGTACTCACCGTATTCGGTGGTCTTCGACCAGGCTGAGAACCGTATGCATGTCCAGAAAGCTCTGCTGGCAGAGATGCTGGGAGGCTTAGATATCCTCCTGCGCAGACACAAATAGAAAAATAAAGGCAAAGGTCAAAAAGACCTTTTGAAAGGTATATGAACCCTTGGCCAATCCAGTAGTGGCTATTATCGGTCGGCAAAACGCAGGTAAATCTACCTTGCTGAACCGTATTGCCGGTAAACCGGTTGCTATTGTCGAGGACTTTCCCGGCACAACCCGGGACCGCATTTTTGCGGATGCTTCCTGGAACGGGGTAGACTTTACCCTGGTTGATACCGGAGGTTTGGAGTTCCAGGACGAATCCACGGTGGCCAGAGGCGTGCGAAAGCAAGCCGAAGTGGCCATCGAAGAGGCGGATCTGGTCCTTTTCCTGACAGATGCCCGGGAGGGACTGACCCCACTGGACGAAGATATCGCCGCTATCCTGCGCCGGACAGATAAACCGGTCATACTGGCCGTCAATAAGGTGGACGGACAGAAACAGGAAGCTGAAGCCGCCGAGTTCCATAAGCTGGGGTTCGCGGACTCCTTTATGATCAGCGCCTACCACGGGCGGGGCGTCGCCGATCTTCTGGACAAATTGGTGAGCCTTCTGCCGCCCCGTCCCCCCTCCGAAGAGACCAGTACCAAAGGACTGGGAGTGGCGATCGTGGGGAGGCCCCATGTCGGTAAGTCGTTGTTATTAAACCGCCTCCTGGGAAAAGAGCGTAGCATTGTAGGCAGCCAGCCTGGAACTACCCGCGACGCTATAGATACTCCCCTTGACTTTGGTGGGCAAAATGTGGTACTTATTGATACTGCTGGAATAAGACGGCGGGGTAAAGTTGAGAAGGGGATCGAGTGGTACAGCGTTATCCGGGCTACGCGGGCTATCGATCGAGCTGATATCGCTCTGCTGGTGGTAGATGCAACGGAACCCCTGACGGCCCAGGATACCCATATTGCTGGTTATGTCGACAAAGCCGGTAAAGGTATTATCGTACTGGTAAATAAATGGGACCTGGCTATTGACAAAAATAAGATAGTCTATGATGATTATATTAAGAGCAGGTTAAAATTTGCACCTTATGCTCCAATATTGTATATTTCAGCTAAAACAGGGCAGGGGATAAACAGGGTTATGCCTTTAGTCCTTCAGGTGCAGCAAGAAAGATCAATGAAAATTCCGGACGCTGAGATAAGCGACCTTATAGAACAGGCTGTGGAAAGTCATGTTCGCCCACACAAAGGCAAGACTAGCCTCGAACTCTATTCCGCTGAACAAAGCGGCATCAATCCTCCCACCTTCCGTATTCTGGTCAATGACGCGAAGTTGATACATTTTTCCTATGAACGCTACCTGGAAAATAAGCTGCGGAAAATCTATACTTTCAAGGGTACTCCTATCCGCCTGGTCTTCAAATCAAGAGGGGGAAAATCGTGATTATCGCGAAACTTTTATATGTAATAATGCTGGGCTATCTTCTGGGGTCTATTCCCGTTGGACTGCTGGTCAGTCGGTTTCATGCCAGGGTAGATATCACCAAATACGGCAGCGGCAAGACCGGTACCACCAACGTATTAAGAACAGCCGGACGCAAGGCCGCCCTCATAGCCCTTGGCGGGGATATGCTGAAGGGTGTTCTGCCTGTAGTTCTGGCCGGTTTTATCTTCGGCAATGATTTGCTGGTAATCGGCAACATCGCCATCGGCACCCTGGTTGCCCAGGTAGCCGCCGCGCTGGCCGCGGTCGCCGGACACAACTGGTCCATTTTCCTCCAATTCAAAGGCGGCCGAGGTGTAGCTACGTTTTTCGGGGGACTAATGGCTCTTTGTCCTCCGGCTGCCCTGATAGGGGGAGAAGTCCTCTTTGTCAGCGCCGGCATTACCAGGTATGCTTCCTTCGGCTCCATTCTAGGCGTAATCGCTACTTATGTTATCCTGGTGCCCCTCACCTTGATCTATCAGTTCCCCCTGGAATACCTGTTTTACGCGCTCATCGGCGGAATAGTGATTATCGTCATGCACCGCGACAACATCATCCGCCTGATAACTGGCACCGAACGCAAGCTAGGCCAGAAAGCCGACAAAATCGATAGACCATCTTCCACTGATACTGGAATATAGTTCATGCCCAAAGTCACTATCATTGGTACGACATCCTGGGGAATAACTCTGGCAGCTATTCTTGCCCGCAAAGGTTTAAAAGTCGGGGTCCTGGCCCGGACTGACAAAGAAGCCTCAAACCTGAAAAGCCCTGAATTTAAACTTAATGGCTTCGCTCTCGATGGTTTTTCCGCTAACCTGGATGTCACCGACGATCCCAAACAGGCTTTGACAGAATCCAGGGCTGTCATATTGGCTGTTCCTTCCCAGACCATGCGCCAGAATATCCAGGTGATTCGAAAGCATCTTAATAAATCGATACTGATCGCCAGCGCGGCCAAGGGATTGGAAATCGGCACTAACCGCCGCATGTCCCAGGTGATCAAAGAGGAGACCTCTTCCAAAATCCATCCCAATATCTGCGTACTGTCCGGGCCTAACCTGGCTCGGGAAATACTCATGGGTCTGCCGGCAGCCGCCATCGCTGCGGCCGAGAACGCTAATACCAGTCGAGTTATGCAAAGGCTGCTGACCACCCCTTCTTACTGTGTATTTACTCATACCGATGTCATTGGGGTTGAGTTGGGCGGAGCGCTGAAAAATATCATTGCTTTAGGGGCCGGCATGGCCGATGGACTGGGGTACGGCGATAATGCCAAGGCTGCCTTCATGACCCGGGGGCTGACCGAGGTTTCCGCACTGGGGGTTGCCATGGGAGCCAACCCGTTGACTTTTTCCGGTCTGGCTGGCCTGGGCGATCTGATGGCTACCTGCTCCAGTACCTTGAGTCGAAACCATTACATGGGGGTGGAGCTGACCAAAAACCGCTCTGTGGAAGAAATCTCCAAATCCATGGACGGCATCGCAGAGGGAGTCAGTACCACCAGAGCAGCCTGGGAACTGGCCCGTGGAATGGGCCTGGAAATGCCAATTACTGAAAAGATCTACCGGGTGCTCTATGAAAACCTCAGCCCCAAAGAAGCCGCTGTAGAGCTTATGGGGGCGCCCGTAAACCACGAATTGACCGGACGCAAATGGAAGCTGTTTTCTTTCCTTGCCCGTCGCAGGCGCAGGTGAAAGACCGCTAAGCCCTTATTCGCCGTAAGCATCCCTCACGCCGTCCATCCACTTCTTCCATTTTTCTGCCGGCGGCATATTTTCCGGAGTGAGGGTCTTCCTCAGTTCCTTTAACATCTGGCGCTGTTTGTCATTCAGCGAGTCCGGAGTGATCACTACCAGTAAAACCAGTTGATCTCCGCGGCCGCTCCGCTGGAGATGTGATACCCCCTGGCCCTTTAATCGAAAGAGCTTGCCGGTCTGGCTGCCGGGTGGAATCCTGATTTTGGTCTTGCCTACCAGACTGGGTACTTCCACCTCATCGCCCAGGGCTGCCTGGATAAAATCGACAGGCAGTTCATAGATAATATCATCTCCCCGCCTGGTAAAGTACTCATGGGGCTTTACCGAGACTGAGATATACAGGTTGCCTGAAGGCCCCCCGCGTCTTCCGGAATCGCCTTCCCCGCGCATCACCAGTTGAGCGCCGTCATCCACTCCTGCCGGGATATTAATATTAATGGTCCGTTCAACTCTCTCCCGGCCGCTTCCCCGGCATTGCGGACAGTGCTCGGTGATAATCGTCCCGGTCCCCCGGCAGCGAGAGCAGGTTGTGATATTGGTAAAACGCCCGAAGATGCTTTGCTGGACCCGCCGGATCTGCCCGCTCCCGTTGCATGAAGTACAGCGCACGGGATCAACTCCCGGCTTGGACCCCAGACCATGGCATAGAGAGCAATTTTCAACGCGGGATACCTTGATCTCTTTTTGAGAGCCGAAAACGGCTTCCTCGAATGTAATGGTGATAGCAACACGCTGGTCGGCCCCCTGCTCAGGCCCCTGCCGGGAGGCTGTCGTTGCCCCTCCGAAGAAAGCATCGAAGATATCACCGAAACCGCCGAAGCCCATGTCTTCAAAGCCTCTGCCTCCGGATGTATCTACGCCGGCATGACCGAAGCGGTCGTAAGCCGACCTTTTATTATGGTCAGAGAGGACTTCATAAGCCTCATTGATTTCCTTAAAGGCCTCACCCGATCCGTCCTCGTGATTATGGTCCGGGTGATACTTGAAGGCCAGTTTGCGAAAAGCCTTCTTTATTTCTTCATCATTAGCGTTCCTGCCTACGCCCAGAATCTCATAATAATCGCGTTTTGTAGCCATATTCAACTATAACATTAAGCCTAATTTTCGATATTCGAAATTAAGTTCAACCCTCCAGAAAAATCGCTCTCCTTTAAGGAGAGTCTCATTCAAATTCCTTATCTAGTATATCACTTTAACAGGGTGTTTTGAAGCTGAAAAGTACTTTTTTCAGGGTCATTTCGTTCTTACAAGACCCTTCCGGACTCTATCCGGAATCCACTCGTTCTCTCTTCTCCCATTTTAAAATCCCTAATCATTAATCCTGAATCAATACCCGGTCCTGTTCAATCAGGGTCGAAAGCGCCCCACCCTCTTGCGTCATTGCGAGGCTCCTTTCTCCTTTCGTGGCAATCTAAGAGCCTTGAAGGCAGCCTGAGGTCGGGAATCATTCTTGACCGGTAATATCCTGTCATCCTGGAGGCATCGAGAGGAATCCCTTAATACCCTCGCCGAAGGCGAGACGGGATAGCGCGGAAACCCTCTGGGTGTCCCTGGGCGCTCCGAAGCATCTCAGGGTGGGGCGGCCCCTTTCCCCTTCATTACTCATTAATCCTCAATCCTTAATCGTTATTCTGCCCCTCTCTCCTTATTCCTTAATCATTAATCTTAAATCATCCCCGGCCTTTACAATTAGCGTCTCTATCGATTATCATAGACTTACACTGGATATGGAGATGAACAAAAAAAACAGGAGCCATCTGAAAAGAGCAATTTCGCAACCTGAGCTGGTCCGGAGGCAATCCGCAGCTTCTCCGTCTCCTTCAGAAGCCGCTTCCAGGAAGCCCCCGGACGAATCAGGCGTCTCCGGCAGCAGTAAATCCTCACAGCGGCAGAAACCGCAGCAAGTCCGGCAGATTCCTCATAAGACCCACAGTAAATACAGGGAAATCTTTGATTCTATTCCCATTGGTTATCTCACTGTGGACAGGGAAAACATCATTGTAGAAGCTAATCTTGCCTCGGCAGAAATGCTGGGTATCGACAGAAACAAGCTGGTGAACTCATCATTCATCCGTTATATCGACTCTGATTCTCGTGACGCCTGCCGTACCGGTATCCAAAAAGCCTTTGGGGTTCCTGAACGGCAAACCTTTGACCTCCGGATCAGAAAAAAGAACGGAGACCCGTTTTTTGCTCGCCTGGATTGTCTTGCAGCGCCGGGTCCCGCCGGCAGCCAGGATATCTGCCGTATCGTTATTTTCGATGTCGATAAATATAAAAAGATAGAGCATGATTTAAAAGAAAACGAAGCTTTTAACAGTAATATTATGAGGGAAGCCCCTAATCCGCTCGTTTTATATGATTTTGACAGCGGTGTCTGTTATGTAAACCCGGCATTTGAAAACGTTACCGGGTATTCCAGTGAGGAAATCATCGGCCTCCATCCTCCTTTTCCCTGGTGGCCTGAAGAATGTATCGAGGAATACACACTAAGAGTAATTCCGGAAATTAACTCTCCCGGCTTCATCCCGGAGAGACGTTTCCGGAAAAAGAACGGAGAGGAATTCTGGGTTTTTATAAGTTCCCGCGTTATCGAAATGCCCGGCAAGGTCAAGCGCATTATCTCAAGCTGGATAGAAATCACCCGGCGTAGACTGTCCGAGGAAAACCTCCGGAGCTCAGAGGAAAAATTCTCCATGGCATTCAATGCGGTCCCGATTCCCATGTCTATCGCTACTCTGAAGGAAGGCCGATTTATCGATGTCAATAACAGTTTCCTGAAGACCCTTGGATTGGACCGCGATCAGGTAATAGGACGCCGTGCGGACGAATTCGATTTATGGAACAGCGTCCATGATCGTGAACGTATAGCGCGGGCAGTCCAGAAATACGGTCGCATTGAAGATGTTGAGATTTCTCTTAAAAACAACTCTGGCGAAACCCACGTCATTTCAGTTTCAGCCATTAAATTAATGCTTGACAGGACCGAATGCATGCTGGTGGCAGCCCATGACATTACAGATCATAAAGAAAGAGAAAAATACCTGTCCAGGTCCAGGAATAGTCTGGAAGAACAGGTAAGGCGGCGCACGGTAGAATTGCATTCAGCCAGCGCCGAATCATCCCTCAGGGCTATGATCCTGGATATGGCTTCAGACGCCATAATGTTGTATTCACAGGATGGCAACCTGATCTATGCCAATGAAGCAGTCAGTCGGCTGTACGGCTATACTCGTGATGAATTGACCAATTTCAATGTGAGCCGTTTAATCCCACCCGATGAAATGGCGGCATATTGTGACAGAATTGCCGCCCTGGTCAGCTGGGGCGATGTCAAATCGGATGCCAACCATCTGCGCAAGGATGGTACTATAATATCCGTCGAAACACATTCTCGCTTGATTGAAACAGAAGGCCGCCAGTACATCATCAACATTGTCAGGGATAACACGGAACGCCACCGGGCAGAAGAAAGGCTGAAATACCAGGCTATGCTTCTGGAAAACATCTCCGATGCGGTTATTTCTACCGACATGGAAGAGAAAATCATTAGCTGGAACAAAGCCGCAGAGCGAATGTATGGTTGGAAAGAGGAGGAGGTCCTCGGCCAGGATGCTGGAGTTATTTTTGGTACGGCATTCCCTAAAGAAAAAAGGGATAAATACATTAATATCCTTCTTGAACATGGGTCATGGCGGGGAGAGCATATTCAAAAGAGAAAAGACGGCTCTCCCATTTTGGTCTCTGGATCGACCACTCTGGTCAGGAACAGACCGGGAAAACCGGACCGCATAATCGCCATTAATCGGGACATTACCAACCTGAAAAAGGTGTCAGACGAGATCAAACAAAATGAGCTGCGGCTGAAGAGCATTATGGATGCTATGACAGAAGGCATCGCCCTGATAGCACCGGACGGGACCGTAGTAATGACCAACAAGGCCGAAATCAGGATGCTGGGACTTGAATCGCCCGAGGAGCGAATAGGCCGGCATTTCAGAAATGAAAAGTGGGGCCATATCTATCCTGACGGTTCTCCCCTGCCGGTGGAAGAATCTGCTGTTGTCAGTGCTATCAAAAGAAAACGCAGTATCCAGAACTTTGAAGAAGGACTGGTCAGGGAGGACGGCTCCATCCTCTGGATTAATTCCAACGCCGTACCGGTTATCAACGATTCAGGCGAGGTAATAGGCGTCGTGCGCACGATGATAGATATTACCGAACGAAAAAGAATGATGGACGAGAGGGATCAATTCACCAGGCGGCTGTTGGACGTCCAGGAAGACGAAAGGAAAAGAATCTCCCGGGAGTTGCATGACGACACCGCCCAGTACCTGGCTTTGCTAACTCTGGAGATGGACTCTCTGATCGAGAAGGGAAAGCAACTGCCTGCGGAAACCATCGAACATTTACAAAAACTGCGAGACACCGTAACCAAGACCCTTAAGGAGGTGCGCCGTTTTAGCCATGAGCTGAGACCGAGCGTACTGGAACATTTCGGGTTGCCGGCCGCCCTGGAGTTGATTATTAACGAGTTCAACAACTCATACAGGACAGTTGTCTCCTTCACCTGCGACGGGTCTGAAGAGCGATTACCGGACGAAATTGAGCTGGCTTTGTTCCGGATTGCTCAGGAAGCTTTAAGCAATATCCGTAAACATTCGGGAGCCTCGAAAGCTGAAGTAGTCCTTTCCTGCAAAGCGAACAGGGTCCGCCTCACCATCTCGGATAACGGAAAGGGATTCAAAATAGTCCGGCAAAACCATGCCGAGAGCAAGGGTAGTTTGGGGCTGATGGGCATGAAAGAGCGTGCTCATATTATTGGGGCCAACCTGAAAGTGATGTCCCAAATTAATAAGGGCACATTAATCAGTGTTAGCTTAACCCTGAAGAACAGGGGAAGGTAACAGGTTACTTCGACAACAATTCCAGGATGGAGTTTTCTCTGACAGTATTAGCGTTCAATGTGCGGCATAAAGCATCTACTTTCTGCTTTAAGAATACGCAGTTGAACAGTATCCCTACAGGACTGACATTAAGCAATATCCAGTTTATGTCAGCTATAAAATCCAGGGCTTCCTGATGCTGCATCTTGATGGCGTTTATTATCGGGTCGCCCACTAATGGCTGGATCACTTCCTGTTCACGGGCCTGGTGGTCCTCAAGACCGTCTCGGAGAGTACCTATTGCCCGCTTCAGGTTTACCCTCCTATCGCTAAGGTAATTCACCTGGTAATCGGTGAAATTGTCCGGTTCATCCCGAAGGCTGGACAGGGTGAGCAGATTATCGGCTGCATTTGCTATCTGCTTGATGTTGGCCTCGATCACTTCGTGCTCCTGCATCAGCTTCTCAAATGCAGTAATGGTATTTAGCATCTCTTCACCTCCCCATCTCCACATTGCACTCATCGTAAACCATTGTACCAGTAGTTGGGTCATGAATAAAATTTTTTCCGGTCATTTTTTAAGCCAACTTGCTTATTTTGACTACAGTTTCTGATGTGGTTACATACCCGAAATTCTACTGAACGATGGCTAAGTGTTAAATCGGCGGCGATTATAAAAAAACCCCCTTCATATCCGATGAAGGGGGTTTTATATCCTGTACTATGTTCCCGACCAGCTAGACCTCGCGGAATTCTCCTTCCACGGTTCCCTCGCCGCCCTGGTTGCCTGGGGGAGGCGGCGGTGGCTGCTCACCGGGAGGAGGTGGCGGTGGCTGCTCACCGGGAGGAGGTGGCGGTGGCTGCTGCTGACCTTGCTGATAGACCGCCTGGCCTATTTTCTGCAAGGAGGCGTTCAGGTCCTCGGTGGCGGTCTTCATGTTCTGGATATTGTTGGCCTGAATCGCCGAACGCAAAGCCGCTATCTTGCCTTCTACTTCGCTGTTCAATTCAGCGGGAATCTTGTCCTTGTTATCCCGGAGCATCTTCTCCGAGGTATATACCAGAGTATCTGCCGTATTCCGAACCTCGGCTTCTTCCTTTCTACGGGCATCTTCCGCGGCATGGGCCGCAGCCTCCTGCTGCATTCTTTCAATCTCTTCTTTGCGCAGGCCGCTGGAAGACTGTATCGTTATCTTCTGCTCCCGCCCGGTGCCCTTATCATGAGCTTTAACGTTCAGGATACCGTTGGCATCGATATCGAAGGTGACCTCGATTTGAGGAAGGCCTCTGGGTGCGGGCAGGATACCGTCCAGCATAAATCTTCCCAGGGTCCGATTATCAGCCGCCATGGGCCTTTCACCCTGGATGACGTGTATTTCAACACTGGGCTGATTATCGGCCGCTGTGCTGAAAATCTGGCTTTTAGAGGTGGGAATGGTAGTGTTACGCGGGATGAGCGGAGTAGCCACACCTCCCAGGGTTTCGATTCCCAGAGTAAGCGGCGTCACATCCAGCAGCAGAACGTCCTTCACGTCACCCTTCAGAACGCCACCCTGAATCGCAGCTCCGATGGAGACCACCTCTTCAGGGTTGACTCCACGATTGGGTTCCTTGTTAAAGAACTGCTTGACCTTTTGCTGGACCAGAGGCATGCGGGTCTGAGAACCTACCAGAAGCACCTCATTAACCTGAGCAGCCGTAAGTCCAGCGTCATTAAGGGCCTGCTCGCAGGGTGCCAGGGTCTTGTCTACCAGATCCATTACCAGTTGCTCCAGCTTGGCCCTGGTCAGAGTAATGTTCATGTGCTTGGGGCCGCTGGCATCCGCCGTAATAAAGGGCAGATTGACATCGGTCTGCTGCACACTTGAAAGCTCGATTTTGGCCTTTTCCGCGGCTTCTTTCAGACGCTGAAGGGCCATCCGGTCCTGGCGCAGGTCGATACCCTGGTCCCGTTTGAACTCATCGCAAAGCCAGTCCATGATCCTCTGGTCGAAATCCTCACCGCCGAGATGGGTATCTCCGGCTGTAGACTTGACCTGGAAAGTGCCTTCTCCCAACTCCAGGATTGAAACATCGAAAGTTCCGCCGCCCAGGTCATATACTACCACGGTTTCTTCTTTCTTTTTATCCAGACCGTAGGCCAGTGCGGCAGCCGTAGGTTCATTGATAATTCTTAAAACGTTCAGTCCGGCAATGGTACCGGCATCTTTGGTGGCCTGTCTCTGGCTGTCATTAAAATAGGCCGGAACCGTAATGACCGCCTCCGTAACTTTTTCGCCGAGATAGGTTTCCGCGTCTGTTTTTAGTTTCTGGAGTATCATCGCGGAAATTTCCGGGGGACTGTATTCCTTGTCTCCCATAACTACCCGGACATCGTTATTGGGTCCGCGAACAACTTTGTAGGTTTTTCGTTTCGCATCTTCCTCAACCGGTAGCTCACGCCCTACTGGTTCGCCAAATTTCCGCCCCATGAAACGCTTAATAGCATAGATGGTGTTTTCCGGATTCACGATAGCCTGACGTTTGGCAAGCATACCCACCAGACGCTCACCGGTCTTGCTGATCGCTACTACGGACGGCAGAGCGCGAGTGCCGTCTGAGGTGGTAATTACAACAGGTTCACCACCCTGCATTACAGATACGACGCTTTTCGTTGTACCTAGATCTATTCCAACAACTTTTCCCATGTGGTTTTATTCCTCCTTATTAGACTCTGTTTCACCGCTGCCTACCACTACTTTGGCAGGACGAATAACCTTGTCATGTAGTGTGTACCCGGTCTGAAGCACCTGTACCACTGTGTCCCTTTTACCGGGAATGCAGGTCACTGCATCCATAAACCGGGGATCGAATTCCTTCCCCATACACTCGATGCAACTAACCCCTGCCTTTTCCAGTGTATCACGAAATTTGCGGTCTATCAGTTTCAAACCCTCCACCCAGCTCGAGTCCGCTTCTTCGGGTGGAACAGCGGCCAGAGCTCTTTCAAAATCATCCAGAACTGGTAGAATATCCTGCAACAATCTGGCATTGGCTTGTTTGCAGATCTCCTCTTTTTCCTGTTCGGCAAAACGCTTATAGTTGATAAAATCAGCCTGGGCCCTCTGCCAGCCCGCCAGATTGGCCTCCGATTTGGCCTTTTCTTCTTCCAGAGCTTTCTTTAATTCTTCAATAGTTTCAGCAGTGCTGGTTCCTGTCTGCATTTCTTTTTCTTGATCAGATTGCAAAGTAACACCCCTTAGTTAGTATTGTCTTTTTGCGTCCGGGGAGCAGAACTCACTCCGTAAAGCTCAGCTACCAGACCGCTCAACAGGATGGATAAATAGCTTACTGCAGAAATCACCCTGGGATAGGCCATGCGGGTAGGTCCTACTACCAGGATAGTTCCGCTGGCTTCATCCGGCAGACCGTAGCGGCCGATGACCAGGCTGCAGTCCTGGGCGACCTCATTTTTGTTCTCGCTGCCGATAACTACCCTCACTCGTTTGTTGTCCTGTGAGGGTGGTAAAATGCTCCCCAGCATCGCCCGATGCTCCAGCAGTTCCATTATCGCCAGTACCCGCTGGTTACGGGAAAACTCGGGCTGGTTCAGCATAAAGTGCAGGCCTTCCAGATAGGACTGGGTAAATCCCTGCTCGTCCTCAGTCTGCATTATCTTGACCAGAATCTCTTTTACCTGTTTTTCAAAATCCGTCAGTTCCTGGTCCATGTCCCTGATCTGGGAGCCGGTCAACCCCACATAAGCCTGGTTCATCCTGGCTGATATCTCTGTTAGCCGGACTTGAGACACCGGGACCTCCGTGGAAAATATCTCTTGCTTGATCCTGGCCCCACGCAGCACCAGCACCAGCAACACCAGGTTATCCTGTATGGAAACCAGTTCCATGTGTCTGAACTGGCAATCTGCCGGCCTGGGAACAGTAATAACCGCCGTATTCTGTGATAAACGTGATATAATTGACGCGGCCAGACTCAGCCATTCATCCAGCTTACCTTCCACTTGATGGAACAGGTGGTTTATCATACGCTGCTCGGAAACCGGCAGCGATATCTGGTCCAGAGTAGTGACATAAAAGCGGTAGCCCTTATCCGAAGGTATGCTGCCGGCTGAAGTGTGCGGACGAATGATATAACCCTCCTGCTCCAGGACAGCCATCTCGTTACGCACCGTAGCCGAGCTGACACCCAGGCCGTAATCCTTTACCAGGTTCTGTGACGAAACCGGCACAGCATGTTCAATATACCAGTCTATAATCGATTTTAATATTGCTTCCGATCTTGGAGTTAACATTTTCGCTCTCCGTTAGCAGTCGAGGTCTTTGACTGCTAATACTATATAAATTAACACCTTTATATCGGTTTGTCAAGTATCTTTACTGGTATTATATAAGCCTCCACGCTCATTTTAGTACTTTAATAACCCCCTTTACGGCTTAATTAAGCTCTATTCTCATAGGATCATGAGCCATTGTTGGCTGATCCCCGCCCAAACCCTTCTCCCACTGTCACCCTCGAAGGTCTCCCCACCCAGGATGATTCGCTCCTCCATCATTTTCCCGTCACCCTGGAGGCCTCTTATCCTCTCTCCCTCCTTAATCATCAATCATTAATCTTCACTCGTCATACCCTCCCCGCCCGCCTCCAGCGGCATTTTCGTAATTCATTTGTATCATCGGCTCTAGTTTACGGGCTTATGGATTGACCATCATACCCTCCTGTGATAGGATAATAGATATGGATATTACCTGGCTGGGTTACTCCTGCTTTCGACTCAAGGGTAAAAATATTACCGTCATTACCGACCCTTATCCGCCGTCACTCGGTTCCTTTCCGAAGAACCAGAGCGCCGATATCGTCACCATCAGCCACGGCCACCCTGACCATTCCTGTGTCGGAGCGGTTTCAGGCAGCCCCATGGTGGTCTCACGGCCCGGGGAATATGAAATCGGCGGAGTGCTTATCATCGGAGTATCAACCTTTCATGATGCGGAAAGCGGGGCTGCCCGGGGGAAAAACACTGTTTTCGCTATCGAAGTAGACGATGTCACTATCTGCCACCTGGGCGATCTGGGCCATCCCTTGAGCTCCAACCAGATCGAAGAAATAGGGAACGTGGATGTTCTGCTGGTTCCTGTTGGCGGCGTGACCACTATCGGCGCTTCCCAGGCTGCCGCCATAGTCCGGAGCATTGATCCCAAAATAGTCATTCCGATGCACTATAAAACGCCGTCACTGAATAAGGAAATCGATACCATAGACAAATTCCTCAAGGAAATGGGACTGACGGAATCCGTCCCCCAACCCAAACTTACCGTTACCAGGTCCAACCTGCCGTCCGCCATCCAGGTTGTTGTCCTGGATCATGGATAAGGGTCATCCCTTTATTGACTGTATAATTTCACCATCGCTCTGGCGATCCTGGCAACATGGTCTTTCAGTGTTTGCGGCTCCAGGACTTTTACCGTGCTGCCCCAGCCCATTACCCAGATCACAAAGTCTGGCGTAATATGGACATTAAACTTCATGATCACTGATCCGTCCTCCTGTATCTCTGCCTGCTGGGATGAATGCCATCTGGTGGCCGTAATAACCTGGCACATTTTTGCATTAAAATGCAATCTTACATTCTCCAGCTCGCCATCGGTATGCGGTCCCCAGGCCGAGCTTAGATAATCGATGGCATTGAAATCAGCCGGTATTTGATAGGTCTCCGGGAGAATAGCGACATTGCCGGTGATGCAGTCTATTTTAAAGGTGTCGATTTTTTTATCAGGCAGGGAGTAGGCGATCACATAGCTGGAGTGGCCGGAGAAAGAGGGTTCAATGAAATACGGTTCAATAATGCGTTCCCTCGGCCCGGTATCCGTTAATGCCTGATACTGGATCTTGACCCTGCGCTGTGATAACCAGGCCTGGGTCAGGCGGTTAAAATTGCTTGTTTTTTGTTCGTCCAGGGGCAGTTTTTCCATGTAATCGATTGTATTCTGTATCTGCTGCTTCAAGGGTGACTGGATGATGGCGTTCAGCTTCATAAAAGTCGAAGCCATATTCGGGCTATATTGAAATGAGAAATTTTGCACCAGCCGCGCTGCCAGGAAAATATTCATCGCCTCGACCACCGTAAAGGTAATTGGCGGCAGAAAATAGCCCTCGGCGATCCCGCGTTTGTTCCTTTCTTCCCATACCGGCACACCCAGTTCTGATTCCAGGGCTTCCAGATCACGGTAAGCCGTGCGTCTGCTTACCGAGCATTTCCGGGCTATCTCATCAATATCCAGTCCCTGGGGATTTTGATGCAGCAATAGCTGTAATTTCAATAATCGCGCCGTGCGGTCTTTCCTGCCATAAACTCCCCCCATATTCGTTCCCTCCTTCGGGCCGGCGAACTGTATGGTATTCCCGGTTCATTTTCTTTATTACATCCGCTCAGTTTGTGACAGATCAGTTGACACAGTGTCGTATTATCATATTCTATAGGAATAATAAAAAAGGTAGTATGCCCTATTTTACCATTAATTAAAGAGAGGGTGTTCGCTATGACAGAGAAAAATTTTCAGAAAAACCCAAACGGAAAAATTAAGACTCTGGAGCAGGAAACTACGGTTATTAAAGCTCTGTCACTGGGAGGTGCTCAGGGAGGCGGCGGGCCCTGCGCCGTGGATGTCAAAAACGGTAAAATACTTCGGATCAGGCCTTTCCATTTCGATTGGAAATACCAGAAGGAGCAGTTTAATCCGTGGAAGGTGCAAAGAAACGGAAAGACCTACGAGCCGTTGATGAAATCACTGGTAGCTCCCTTCTCTATCGCTTACAAGAAACGGGTGTATTCTCCCAACCGGATACTGTATCCTCTGAAGAGGGTTGACTGGGACCCCAATGGGGAGAGAAACCCGCAGAACCGGGGCAAGAGCAAATTTAAAAGGATCTCCTGGGATGAAGCTACCGATATCATCTCCGCCGAAATCCGCCGGGTACAAGCCCATTATGGTCCTTACGCCATACTGCTTCAGGAAGATGGGCACAGCGAGAACAAGCTGATCCATGCTTCGCACGGTTGCTCCGGACTTTTAATGCATAAAATGGGAGGATTTACCCAGCAGGTCAGGAACCCGGATAGCTGGGAGGGCTGGTTCTGGGGCAGCAAGCACGTCTGGGGGCAGGGCTGGGTAGGAATGATGAGGCCTTCCGCCAACCTGATGAAGGATATTACCGAAAATTGCCAGCAGGTGCTGTTCTGGGGAGGAGATCCGGAGACCACTCCCTGGGGATTTACCGGGCAGGCAGCTACAAGGCTGTGCTACTTCTGGACTCAGGTAGGCATCAAACAGGTCTATATCTGCCCGGACCTGAACTA
>CAZELW010000005.1:16448-18373 GCA_964513135.1 uncultured Dehalococcoidales bacterium | reverse complement strand
CTTATAATTATCTTTCCCCAAATAGCTTTGTTTTTACCCAATACGATGATAAAATGAGTTGCTTACCATTTGTGACAGTAATTCAAATTGTAGAAAATCACATGATATAGCTGTATACTGAAAAAAATTAAGATGTTATTTTCAAGAAATAAATGGGGGCATAAACGAAACAAACTTTGATGAACCGGTGTCACCGCCAGTGATGGTTCATGAATTTGATTTCGTTGACAAAAAAATAGAAGCAAGTTTTAATACTGAAGGGATTAAACAAATGGCTCAAAGACTAAAAGGTAAATCAGCGGTAGTGACTGGAGCTGGAAGTGGAGGAATCGGCAGAGAGATAGCTTTGGCTTTAGCAGCTGAAGGAGCTCAGGTGGTAGTCAATGATTTGGGACGAGACGCCGAGGGAAAATATTTAGCGGATAAAGTCGTAGGTGAGATTAAAAATGCCAAGGGCATTGCAGTTGCTAACTATGACAGTGTAGCTACCATACAAGGCGGAAAGAATATTATTAACACGGCTGTCACCAATTTCGGCCGGATTGATATTCTGGTGAATTGTGCGGGTGTTTTTAAGAGAGTGATGACGCTGGATTTGAAGGAAAGCGATTGGGATTCACATATAAACGTTCATCTTAAAGGTCACTTCGCCTGTTCCCAAGCTGCACTAGCTGAGATGGTGAAACAGAAAAGCGGCAGAATCATTAACATGTCTTCACGATCGGCTTCAGGGGGAGCTGGAGATCCAGCCTATAAAGGAGGTTCACTGGCTTATTGTACTGTAAAAGCCGGGATTCTGGCCTTTACAACGGCCTTATCCGGAGAATTTAAAGACCAAGGGATAACAGTCAATGCCGTATTACCCAGCGCAGACACCAAGCTCTTTCCGGGTACAAAGAGAGGAGCCTTGAATATACCGGATGCTCAATGGATGGACCCAGACTACGTGGCCCCCATAGTAACTTATCTGGCGACAGATGAAGCGAAAGACATAACCGGCAAATTCTTCTATGCTGCCGGAGGGGATATCTGCATATTCCCGTCACTGCTTCAAATTCCCAATCCCGGGCATATATTTATTCGCAAGACGGCCAAATGGACTGTGGATGAACTGAGTGAGGTAATACCGACCTTTCTGGGTTTGAAATAAATCAGAAAGGAAATGGGGGAAAACTGCGGGCTACACTGGTGTAAATGCAGGATTCAGCAGGGGTGAAATGGCGGATGCGGTTGCAGCACAAGGTGATGGAACCTTCTGGAGTACATGCAGCCTTTTGGAAAGGTATGGATGTTGTCAGGCGAGGATGGAGATACCTCATTATCGGTCAGTTTTCTGAAGCTGAGCAGTCCATCATCCCCGGTTTATTCATGCTCAAACACTGGTCGGTAATCGGCAATGGTTCAGCCGATATAAACCATTACTGTAAAGCCATCCGGTTTATTCTTTATAAGCGGGATCGCTACTCCTTTGGGGATATTGTGACCAATCACTATCGACCGGATCAAGATAATGAGGTTATTCAGAATAAGGCCGCAGAGAAAGAAATCAAACCCGCATTTGTTCGTTCAGTCCGGTAACAGTACCAATTGATTCTAACGTGGAGGTAGCTATGTCGAATACAGTACTCGGTTATAACAGCAAATTATTAAGAATAGACTTATCCCAGAGAAAATACACATCAGAAGAGATAGCTGAACCGATTTTACAGAAATTCATTGGCGGAGCTACCCTGGGGATTAAATTTATTTTTGATGAAGTACCTCCTGGAGTAGAATGGTCGAACCCTGAAAACCGGCTGTTTTTGGGAACAGGGCCTCTGACAGGCACCAGAATCAGCGGCTCCGGGAGTACCGCAGTTGTTAGTAAAGGGCCATTAACCAACGGCATGGCCAGCACTCAGGCTAATGGATTTTTCGGAGCTTTT
>CAZELW010000005.1:0-16438 GCA_964513135.1 uncultured Dehalococcoidales bacterium | reverse complement strand
ACAGGGAGTAGCCTCCGATTGGTCTTATATTTATATTCATGATGGAATAGCTGAGATTAAAGATGCTTATTTTCTTCTCGGCAAGACCACGGTAGAAGTTGAATCCCTGTTAAGAAGTGCTCTCGGGAAAAAAGAAAAAGAAGTTAGTGTCTTAAGCATCGGTCCAGCCGGGGAAAACCTGGTCAGATTCGCCTGTATTTCCACAGATATGGGGCACATGGCAGCTCATAATGGTGTTGGAGCGGTTATGGGTTCCAAGAAAATCAAGGCTATTGTTGTAGAGCGTACCAGAAATACTATCCAACTTAATAACAGTGAACTGGTTACTAATATAGGCAAAGAACTCTTAAATATCGCTCTCAATAGTATTCCTAAACCACATGTTGAGGGTACAGTCGGCGGAATATTGATGGGAACAGCCACTGGTTCGCTGTGTGTTAGAAACTATACCTCCAGTATCAACACAATGGACCCGGAAATCTTACAGACTTACTCATACCAGAGCGTCCGGTCACGCTTTAATGCCAAACCTGCCCCCTGCTGGGCTTGTCCGGCTAGACATTGCCACATGATGAAAATACAGGAAGGGAAGTATGCCGGACGAGAGTTCGAAGAACCGGAATATGAGGGAATGGCGGCTTTTAGTTCACTGGTAGGGATTCAGGATGTCACAATGTCAGCCGTATTAGCCAGTGAAGTAGACCGACTTGGGATGGATATCAACGAAAGCGGCTGGACAATCGCCTGGGTATTGGAATGTTATGAAAAGAAGATCCTGACTAAAAAGGATACCGATGGTCTGGAAATGACCTGGGGCAACGGGGAAGCTATCCTGGAGATGTTGAATAGAATCGCCCGGCGAGAAGGATTTGGTGATATCTTAGCAGAAGGAGTGATGCGGGCATCTCAGAAAATTGGTAAAGAATCCCAGAAACTAGCAATTCATACCCTGAAAGGTAATACTCCACGTTCTCATGATCACAGGGCAGTCTGGTTGGAGTTATTCGATACTTGCGTATCCAATACAGGTACTCTGGAAGCCCATAGCGTCGCGCCTTATAAACTACTGGGCATTCCTACACCTATTGATTCCTTTAATCCGGAGGTGATTCCAGTAATAGACGCCAAGATTAAAGGAGCGATGATATTCGAGGATTCTATGGTAACCTGCCGTTTTAATACTAATTCCAATCTCGAATTATTAAGCCAGGCAGTTAATGCAGCCACCGGTTGGAACATTAACGTAGCAGAAGCTATGATAATAGGAAAAAGAGCAGTTAATTTAGCCAGAGTATTCAATCTGCTGCATGGAATAAAGGCTGAATTGGATGCGCCATCATTGCGGTACGGATCAACACCGCTAGATGGGCTAGTAGCAGGGAGGGGTATATTACCTCACTGGGATAAGATGTTGCGGACTTACTACCGTATGATGGGATGGGATGAAAATACCGGTATACCATTACCGGAGACATTAAAAAACCTGGCACTTGATGATGTCATAGACCTAATAAAATAATATCTCTGTCGGGAGTATTTAATATATCAATGTCTCTCCAGGTAAGGCTGGCACAAGTATTACAACAGTACACTGATAATCAGGAAACAGTAGCAGTAGATGGATCAACTGTCCGCGATTGTTTGAACGATTTGGTAATAAAATATCCTGATATAAAAAGATGGATATTTGACGCGAACAATGTACCGATGGTGATCGTGCTCTTAAATGGAGAAGTAGTGCTTCCGGATGAATTGGATAAACCAATTACCCTAACCGATAAAATCGAACTCTATCATATGATTGCTGGAGGATAACTGTAACAGATTTAATTAAATCAATGGTAATCCCGAAAAAAATATTATTCGGAATTATCAAAGAGCTAAGCCATTTGGTTTGGATTTCTAAACAGGATCTTTACATTGTGAGGTAATACCGACCTTTCCGGGTTTGAAATAAAGCCAAATTGATATTTTCTTTAATCCAGAATAAGTTCAACTTTTTTCCGAATGACCTTGGGTAATATAATTTTCTCTCCATTTTCAAGCAATCGCTCTAAAAGCGTACAGTGATGATCCGCACTATAAAATGACTCGTCTTCAGTAAGTCCTAAACTGGCGCAGGGATAGTCCTGGGGGAGTAAGGCATAAAATTGGAGTCGAAGAATGCTCGTTTAGCCTTACCCTTTCCAGAAATGATACGGGTTATAATCAAATTATTGGAGATTGGCCTATTGATACAGATCTCTTGCGTTTAACCGGCAGGGGAATAAATCAGGCGAATGGGAATTTTCAGTAAACCCAGCAAACAGATGTTTATTGATTGGCGAGGATACCTCGCAGGGACCATTCTGACCCTGGTGGTTACCCTTCTGGTCTATTTAGTTATGATAACTTTCATCTCCATCCATGCCGAGATAATTTATGTCCTGCCCATAGTTGTCATCGCTATTTATTACGGTCTCGGTCCAGCGATATTTACAGCTATTCTAAGTGATCTGACCTTTGACTACTTTTTTATCCCACCGTTATTTACCCTGGGCCCGCGCAACACTCAGGATATCCCAATTTTGGTGACCTTTCTTCTGGTTGGAATTATTGTCGGCTTTCTGGGAGTAAGGTTGAGAGAAAGCGAGGGAAGATTTCGGAGCATAGTGGAGACTGCGGGAGAAGGCATAGTGATGGTCAATCCGGAGAATATTATTACCTATGTGAATAAAAAGTTTCCGGAGATGCTGGGCTATTCGATGGAGGAAATAAAGGGGAAATCAATACTGGATTTTACTGACACGGACTATACCAGGGAACTAAGGCAGCGTTTGGAAAAAAGGAAGAAAGGGATCAGAGAGAGCTATGAACTGGCTTACCGGAGAAAGGATGGCAGTATCCAGTGGGTAAGGATAAACGGCAGTCCCTTATTTGACTCTAATGGAAAACATATTGGGAGTGTCGGTATGCATACTGATATTACGGACGAAAAGAACCTCCGGGACCAGCTTGAAGACTATGCAAAAAAGCTGATCCAGATACAGGAGGAGGAAAGGAAACGGATCGCTCGAGAACTGCATGATGATACCGCCCCAACTCTTTCTTACCTGTCCCTGGAGGTGGATGCAGTGATCAGCAAGTTTCCCGACCTTCCGGACGAGACAGTTAATCATTTAAGAGAACTACGAGAAAAGATAAATGAGGCACAGGAAAATATCCGCCGCTTCAGTCATGAACTGCATCCATCCATACTGGATAATTTAGGCCTTGAGGCAGCCCTGGAGGCCCTGGTGATGGAACTAAATGCCAGGGGGACACTGGAAGTTGATTTCAGGGTCAGCGGTGCTGAGGAAAGTTTGCCGGATGAAGTTGAACTTAATCTTTACCGTATCGCTCAGGAGGCCCTTAATAATATCTGGAAGCACTCTCAGGCCACTGAAGCTGAAGTGAACCTGGAATATTCCACCGACAAAACAGTGCTAACCATCAGTGATAATGGTGTGGGCTTTGACTCTTCAAAACTACCTAAAGGCGGGCTGGGTCTTACCGGCATGAGAGAACGAGCCCTCCTGATAGGGGGAATCCTGAAGGTGGAGTCTGAACCCGGGAAGGGAACAAGGGTAGTGGTTGAAACCAAAGCGACGGACCAGATATCCAGAAGCTAAAATACTTTACCTGTGCATTGGAGGACCATATCCCCGCCCTGCCCCGTGTATGACGGAATGATGATTAAAGATTAATGATTAAGGAAGAGGATAGGTGCCTCCCCACCCTGAGATCCTTTGGCCTGCCCATTGCAGGCCTCCAGGATGACAGGATATTAACGCTTAAGAGGGATTCCTGACCTCAGGTTGCCTTCAAGGACTTTAGATTGCTTCGGGGAGGTTAAGGAGCCTCGCAATGACGGCAAGGGGGTTGGGCGCTGCCGACCCTGATTGGACAGAACCGGATATTGATTAAGGAAGGGTATAAGGGAGAGAGGCTCCTCAAGGGTGACAGGGGAGAAGGAGACCGGGTAGATTCCGGATCGGAGTCCGGAATGACATGGTAGGGAGAGGCCTCCAGCATGACGCCACTATCAGGCCTCCAGCATGACAGCTTTCCGGATACCAGCGGAAGCCGATATGGATTTGAAAGAATTAAAGGACTTTGCCGGATAAAGGCGCCGCATTGACAGGCTACTCTATTTATCTTTACACTAATAATAGGATAAGGAAGAATGCATGAGATGCCCCGTAGATAAAAATGACATGATTGTAGTCGAATACAAGGGTATCGAAGTCGACTATTGTCTTCAATGCAAAGGGGTATGGTTCGACTCTGATGAGCTGGACCTGTTGATCTCGATGCTGGCATCCGGCGGAGAGAACGCTTCCCCTCCCGGCTCATGTCTGACACCCAGGAAGGCCGAGACTCACGAATCCCCCAGGAAATGTCCGATTTGCCTCCACAAGATGGACAAAGTCTGGACATGTGACAGGTCAAACATCCTGATTGACAGCTGCCCACTGGGCGACGGGTTGTGGTTCGACGGAGGAGAGCTCCGCCAGGTGCTTCATCAACTGGGCCATACCAATACGGAAGGCATAGTCTCATTCCTCGGCGAGATGCTGGAGGCTGATACGAACTAGTTTTCAGTTGCAATATACAGCAAGAAGAGATAGCGGTAAGCCGGAGGCCGCGAAAGGCGAGGCCGAGGCATAACAAGGCAGGAAAGGAATTTAGACCAGGAGGTATTTTATGGTAGGTCTAATTATCGGCATAGTTGTGGCGGTGATAATCGTTATCGCGATAATCGCTTTCATAGCTATCTATAACGGGTTGGTCGGCCTGAGAAACCAGGTCAAGAACGCCTGGGCCCAGATCGACGTCCAGCTCAAGAGACGGTATGATCTAATCCCGAATCTGGTAGAAACCGTAAAGGGCTACATGCAGCATGAGCGCCAGACCCTGGAAGCGGTAACCGCTGCCCGGAACCTGGCCCAATCGCTGTCCGGCGCCGGGGTGGCGGACCGGGCGAAGGCCGAAGGTGAGCTTTCATCAGTCCTTACCCGGCTGCTGGCGGTAGCGGAAAACTATCCCGATTTGAAAGCCAATCAGAACTTCCTGGCGCTCCAGGAAGAATTGACCTCGACGGAAAACAAGATCAGCTTTTCCCGGCAATTCTATAACGACTCGGTGTTAAGATATAACAACCAGACGCAAATGTTTCCCTCCAATATCGTGGCCGGGATGACCGGTTTCAAGTCCGGTGAATTCTTCGAAGTCCAGACTGCCGAAGAAAGGGAAGCCCCCAGAGTCAGTTTCACAGCGGGCCCAAAGTAAAGACAGATGTGGGAACAGATCAGGTCTAATCAGATACGTTCAATCATGCTGGTGGCAATGATGGGATTATTGCTGCTTGCCATCGGCTATTTCCTGGGGTTTTATTTTCTTGATAACCCCCTGGTCGGCCTGGTCCTGGCCCTGATAGTCTGGGGCATCATGAACCTGATTACCTATTTCCAGGGAGACAGCATTATACTGTCAATGTCCGGAGCCAGAAAAATCGGCCCGCAGGACCATCCCCGGCTCTATAACGTAGTCGAAGAAATGAAGATAGCTTCCGGCCTGGAAAAGATGCCGGACGTCTATATCATCGATGACCCCGCCCTGAATGCCTTTGCCACCGGGCGCAGTCCGGAACACGCGTCGGTAGCCATCACCAGCGGACTGCTGGAAAAGCTTAACCGGGATGAGCTTCAGGGAGTTATCGCCCATGAAATCGGCCATATCAAAAACCGGGACATCCGCATGATGCTTTTTGCCAGCGTTATGCTAGGCAGTATTGTTATCCTGGCCTGGTATGCTACCAGAGTCCTATTTTTCAGCGGTATGGCCGGGGGCAACCGGAGAAGCTCCTCTTCGGGAGGGGGCGGGGCGGCCCAGTTGATTATACTGATCGTCGGGCTGGTATTGATGATACTGGCCCCGATCATAGCACAGCTCATATATTTGTCGCTGTCCCGCCGGCGGGAATACCTGGCTGACGCCTCCGGGGCCCTCTACACGCGCTACCCGGAAGGACTGGCTTCCGCCCTGGAAAAGCTGCAAAACAGCAGCACCCAGGTAAAAAAGGCCAACAAAGCGACCGCCCCAATGTATATCAGCAATCCTTTCTATAAAAAGGGGATGTCGATCAACGACCTTTTCAGCACCCATCCGCCTCTGGCAGAGAGAATCCGTATTTTACGATCTATGTCCGGCGCCTCATATGCCGACTATAATAAATCTTTCCAGAACGTTAAGGGGACCGGAGTGGTCCCGGCCTCTGCCCTGGTTGGAGCTTCAGATGTTCCGGTCCGCGAAGCTTCCCTGGAATCCAAAGATAAAGAGCTACAGAACAGGGTCGAAATGACGCGGGAGACCAACGACCTGATGTGGAAAATGAACAATTACAAGACCATTACCTGCGAAAACTGCAGCACCCGCTTAAGGCTGCCGCCCAGCTACAGGTCCCCGATGATCCGCTGTCCTCACTGCGGACATATCAATCAAATATAGCTTAACCCTGTTATTCGAACGGTACCAGTCCGTCATCCTTACAGACTGCCTCAAGCAACATTCGACGTTAGATAGAGAATACGGCAACCTCTTCCGGTTTCTCCACACCAGGAAAGCGCCCGGGGATAAATTGTTTACTACCTCGCGATGCCAACTTTGAGGCCAGATACTGCCAATTCCTGATTTCCCAGGACCCAAAAGTTGAATTTTTACCGGCACTAGGTATATTATTGTTTATGTGCGTAAGCTTTCTTTAGGCCTGCTTTTCCGATAACAGGCAAAGCGTAAACGGATACAAATATTCACCCTGATATCCTCGTCACAGGCACAAACTCTCCAGCAATGAGGAAACAATGACCGGTTTCCGCATGCGGAAGGGACAGGAGTTCAGCGTATAATAGTATATAGTGATATTGTACGAAGCGAACACAGATTTAATGAGAGAGATAGACCTACCTGATGATTCGTCGAATAAGATCCTAGTATAACAATCGCATTGTGGTATAATTAATTCTGTTCCCGTCATATCTACCCTCGCCCCTGTGTTGCATGAATAATATGGCAAGGAGGAGAGCTGGCGATGACCCAGTCCAAAAAAGCTGCTCGAGAAAATCTTTACAGTAAGGCAATAGTCTGGTTTAGTGAGGTCGGCAAAAAAGACATCGCCTCGGTCGGAGGTAAAGGAGCTAACCTGGGAGAATTAACCAATGCCAGGATCCCGGTCCCTCCCGGATTTATTGTTACTTCCGATGCCTACTACCAGTTCCTGAAATCAACCAACCTGGAATCGCAAATCCGACAACTACTGGCCCCCCTCGATCCCCATGACAGCAAAGAGCTTCAGCAAACAGCCGAAAAAATTCAAAAATTAGTCCTGGATTCTACACTTCCGGACGACCTGGCTAAAGAAATCCAAACAGCTTATAAAAAAATGGGAGAGGGATTCGTAGCGGTACGCTCATCCGCAACGGCAGAAGATTTACCAGATGCTTCGTTTGCCGGACAACAAAGCACTTTCCTGAATGTACAGGGAGACGCCAAAGTAGTAGAAGCAGTTAAAGGCTGCTGGGCTTCGCTTTTCAATGCACGCGCCATCTTCTACAGAGCGGAACAGAAATTCGATCATTTTAAAGTCGGCATCGCCGTCCCCGTTCAAAGAATGGTCCAGTCACAGGCTTCCGGAGTCATGTTCACAGTAGAGCCGGTTACCTCGGACAAGAACAAGATCGCCATTGAGGCCGTTTACGGTCTGGGGGAAGCAATTGTATCCGGGGAAGTCACCCCGGACCTTTATATTATTGATAAGAGCACATTACAAATAGTCAGTAAAGAGATCAACAAACAGGACTGGCAACTGATCAAGAACCCGACACTCAACGACGGCAGCATGAATATCAAGGTCCCGATTCCCACCGAGCTTCAAGGGGCGCAAAAAATATCCGATGAAGAAATCCTGAAACTGGCGGCCATTGGGAAAAATATCGAAGCGCATTATAGTTTTCCTCAGGACATAGAATGGGCCAAAGAGAACAAAGACCTGTTCATCACCCAGGCCCGGCCGGTCACAACTATCAAAGATAATTCAGGCCAAGAGGAAGTGGACCAGGACATCAGTTCATTACCTGTGCTGTTGTCCGGTTCAGCAGCCAGCCCGGGGATGGCCTGCGGTCCGGTGAAAATTCTAAAGGCCATCAACCAGATCGATAAGATATTAGTGGGCGATATAATGGTATCGGAGATGACAACTCCGGATTTTGTCCCGGCCATGAAGCGAGCGGCCGCGATTATTACCGACCAGGGAGGCCGCACCTCTCATGCAGCTATCGTCAGCCGCGAACTGGGCATTCCCTGCGTGGTCGGTGCGTCAAAAGCCACGACCTCGCTGAAAGACGGTCAAATCGTTACAGTAGACGGGGCATCAGGCAAGATTTACGAAGGCAATGTAATCAAGAACAAAGCCAAGTCCGCCCCGGCTGTAATTATTCCGAATAATATCAAAACCAAAACCAAGGTTTATGTAAACCTGGCCCAACCCGACCTGGCGGAAACAATTGCCGCGCGCAACGTTGACGGGGTGGGTCTGCTCCGGGCAGAGTTTATCATGAGCCAGATCGGAGAACATCCGCGCTATATGCTCAGCCAGAACAGAGGGGAAGAATACGTTGAAAAAATCTACCAGGGGGTCAATGCGATAGCCAAGGCTTTCTATCCGCGGCCGGTGGTTTACCGCACCTCAGATTTTAAGACCAACGAGTACCGCAACCTGAAAGGCGGCCATGATTATGAAGCCGTTGAAGAAAATCCCATGCTGGGATACCGGGGCTGCTCAAGGTACCTGAAAGAGCCCGATGTCTTCGAACTGGAAATTAAAGCCATCAAGAGGGTCAGAGAGAAATACAACAACCTCAATGTTATGATACCGTTCGTACGCACAGTCGCCGGAATGGCGGACTGCCGCGCTATGATTGAAGCCCAGGGGCTGGTCAGGAACGATAACTTTAAGCTATGGATGATGGTGGAAGTGCCGGCGAATATTTTCCTCATTGAAAAGTTCATTGCAGTAGGCATCGACGGGATTTCGATCGGCTCCAACGATTTAACACAGCTCATACTGGGTACGGACAGAGACAGCCAGAAATTATCCCATATTTTTGACGAACGCAATGAAGCAGTGTTGATAGCACTGGAAAAAGCTGTGACAACGGCCAAAAAGATGGGTATCACCTGCTCGATTTGCGGACAGGCGCCTTCAGTGTATCCTGAGCTGACTGAAAAGCTGGTGGACTGGGGAATTACCTCGGTATCAGTTAGCCCTGATATGATAGATGTTACCCGCGAAATAATCTCGAAGATCGAAGCAAAACGCGAGGCTGATGGATAACCGGTTAAACAAGCTGCATCAAATGCTGGAGGGGAGAGAAGACAGTCTCTCTCCTTTTGCATCTAAAAGCAAGCTCTCTCGGGGCAGGATGAGGCCGGAAGAGCCGAGCCCGCTGCGTCTCGAATTCCAGCGTGACCGCGACAGGATACTGCACTGCAACTCCTTCCGGAGGCTGAAACACAAAACGCAGGTCTTTATCGCTCCCATCGGCGATCACTATGTGACCAGATTGACCCATACTCTCGAAGTATCCCAAATTGCGCGCACTATCAGCCGGGCACTTAACCTGAATGAAGATTTAACAGAGGCCATATCACTGGGACATGACCTCGGACACACACCTTTCGGCCATACCGGAGAAGAGGTGCTTAATGAGCTTTACAGAGAAGGGTTCCGGCATAACGAGCAAAGCCTGCGCATAGTAGACCTTCTGGAAAATAACGGGGCGGGATTAAACCTGACCTGGGAGGTCAGGGACGGAATCGTAAATCATTCAAAAAGCAGGTTGATTGAGTTCATGGGAGAAAACTGGGGAAAAGCCAATACTCTGGAAGGAGAGATCTGCAAGGTTTCGGATGCCGTCGCCTACATCAATCACGATATTGATGATGCTGTCCGGGCCAATATTATCAGAGAAGAAGACTTGCCACAGGAAGCAACCCGCATCCTGGGACACTCGCGCTCGGAGAGGATTAATTCCATGGTATGCGATATTGTGGAAAACTCCTGGGAAGCCAGAGGAGAAGACCCTTCGGTCGAACCGGCTATCAAGATGAGTCAACAAATCAAAGAAGCCACCCGGCTCCTTCATGAATTTCTTTATGAGAAAGTCTATTTATACAGCTCGTCCCAGCCGGACGCAGAAAACGCCCGCAGAATCGTACGCAGTTTATACATGTATTACCGCCGGAACCTTGATCTCCTCCCGCCTGAATACTCATCAAGCAAAGATGATCCGGAGCGCAGAGTAACGGACTACATCGCCAGCATGACCGATTATTATGCCCAGCGAAAATATCTGGAGCTTAAGCTATAGTCCTGCGGCCAGTACGATAGTAACCCCGGATTAGAATTGGGATCAATTTCATTTTATGCCGGGACTTTCCTCCTTTTTTATCCACTTCCAGGGAAGTATAATAATAGGGGGGTTTATGCGAATATGAGCGGCCCAACGATCATGAACGGGACCGCTACGGCTGAAATTGCACAGGAACAGATGAGCATAATAGACGAAATCAAACAAAAAGCAGATATCGTTGAGATCATCGGGCAGTACGCCCAACTGGTCAAGTCCGGGCGTACATTCCGTGCGCCCTGTCCTTTTCACAGCGAAAAAAAACCATCCTTCTTCGTCTATCCCGAGCAGCAGACATGGCATTGTTTCGGAGCGTGCAACACAGGAGGCGATGTATTTTCATTTATAATGAAAAAGGAGGGAATCAGCTTTGGAGACGCCCTCCGGCTCCTGGCAGAAAAGGCCGGGGTGGCAATTCCTTCGCAGGCCAAATTCGAGGCTGAAGATAAAATCCGCGACAGAATATTCCAGGTCAACCTGGCTGCGGCGCAATTTTTCCATAATTTACTGCTGAACTCCCCGGCAGCAGAAAAAGCCCGCAACTATCTTAACAGCCGCGGCCTGAGCGAAAAAGCGATCACAGATTTCCAACTTGGTTACAGCCTGCCGGCCTGGGAATCCCTGAAAAAATACCTGATGGAAAAGGGATATACGGAAATCGATATAAGCGAAGCCGGACTGATAGTGCGGGCCGAGAACGGCTTAACTCATGACAGGTTCCGCAATCAGATAATGTTCCCGATAATGGATGAGCGCGGCCGGACAACCGGCTTCGGCGCCAGAGTACTGGAAGCCGACTATTCAGGGCCCAAATATATCAATTCTCCGCAAACCCGGATATTTGATAAAAGCGGCAGCCTCTACGGGATCCACCTGGCAAGAACAGCCATCCGGCAGCAGAATATGGCGATACTGGTTGAGGGATACATGGACGTAATCATCGCCCATCAGTACGGTTTTGCCAACGTAATCGCACCGATGGGAGTAGCAATCACAGAGAAACAAATCAACCAGATCAAGAAATTGACCCGCAGCATCGCCCTGGCGCTGGACCCCGATACTGCCGGCGAAGAGGCAGCCATGCGTTGTATCGGTTATGAAAACAAACTGGATGCCGAGGTGAAGGTCATATCGATGCCGCCCGGCAAAGACCCGGATGAAGTTATTATAGAGAACACCAGCCAGTGGGAATTGCTGGTAGGTCGGGCTTTGCCAGTAATAGAATATGCCATCGGCATCGTTACCGCCAAGCTGGATCTTAAGACCATGCAGGGCAAAACAGAAGCCATGAACAAACTACTGCCGATCATTGCCGAAGTCCAGGCGGGTCCCCGGCAGTACCATTATTTAACTCGTCTGTCGCTGGCGGTGGGCATCGAGGATAAAAAACTTGAGGCCGCTTTAAGCCGCTTCAAAGCCGACCGCAGGTTTAAAGAGACACGACCCCAGGCCATTCAAAAGGCCACCCGGTCCATCAGGTCGAACCCGATTGAGGAATACATCCTGGCCATTCTACTTCAGCATCCGGAAGTGAAACCAAGGTCGGAGGACATCCTGGCGGAATATTTTGAAAACAGCGAAAACCGGGAAATATTCAAAAAATGGCAGCAGTCAGCGGAGACCACAGCGGTAAGGGGACTACTGGACCCTGTAATCCAGGAGCATTATGATTCACTGGCAGCCCGCGACCTGCCCGGAAGCGAGATAGAAAGCCGTCTGGATGATTGCCTGATCCGGCTAAGAGAAAGATATCTGCGCAATCTGAAACGGCAGCAGCAGGAAGCCCTGGCCCTGGAAGCAGAAACGGGAGACAGGACAGCCGTCCTGTCAAAACTTCTGGAGCAAGGGACGGCGATCGATGAAGAACTGGCTAAAATATTCGCTATAAGAGCAAATCCCCTGGTAAGGAGAAAACATGAAAAAAACTAAAAAGAACATGGAATGGCATCCCGAGGATGACGAGGAGAATGTAGCGGAGATTGATGAGACCCCCTCCGATGACACTTTTGAGCCTGAGGTAGCCGAACCGGACATTATGGAGGAGCCACCTGTCGAAGAAGACAAAGAGGTCAGGATTGATGAGATGGCGGAACCTGTGCCAGCCTGGGAGGAACCGGACTCTCTTAAGCTGGGGAAATCGGATACAGCGGTTGAGATGGAGCCTGAAATCCCCCTCGAGCGGCTGGAAGAGCAGGAGGTTATCGACGACTCCGTCCGCATGTACCTTCATGAAATAGGAAGGGTCCCTCTATTAACAGCCGAAGATGAGAAAATCCTGGCCAAACAAATGGAGGAGGGACGGCGGATTTCTGAGATTAAGCAGGAATTACAGAAGAAGCAAAGCAGAACGCCCACTTCTCCTGAAATCGTGCTGGCGATACTGGAAGAACTGGCGCAGCAGGAAGAGACCATCCATGCCATTCAAAAAGAACTGGGGATCCAGACAACAGACAGCTTCGTCAAAACGATCACCAACGCGGAATATAAAGAACAGATCGATGCCGAGATAATCCCGGAGCTAATTCAATCCGTAGCTAACAACATCAACAGCAGTGTGCTGGACACCGAGCAAATCATCATTAATATTTCAATCAATATCAATCTGATTCCCTGGCAAGTACTGGAGATGATCAACGAAGACGTTACTTTTCCCGAGATGGTCAATTTGCTCGGTGAAAAAGGCTTTACTACAGCGGTCCACAGCTATGCCAATCAACTGGATATTTACTTTAGCAACAAGGAATATGAAGCGGAGAAAGCCAAGAAACACCTTATCGAAGCTAACCTGCGCCTGGTGGTCAGCGTCGCCAAGAAGCATATCGGACGCGGGATGTCCCTGCTGGACTTAATCCAGGAGGGCAATATCGGTCTGACGCGCGCTGTGGAAAAATTCGACCATCACAAAGGGTATAAATTCAGCACCTACGCGACGTGGTGGATCCGGCAGGCCATTACCCGCGCGATCGCCGATCAAGCGCGCACGATCCGCATCCCGGTACACATGGTAGAAACGATTAACAAGCTCCTGAGGGTAAGCCGGCGTTTGGCCCAGGAACAGGGCAAACAACCCAGTTCGAAAGAAATCGGACAGGAAATGGAGATGGCCCCGGAAAAAGTAGAGGAGATAATCAAGGTCTCGCAACTGCCAATCTCACTGGAATCACCCATCGGCGATGAGGAAGACAGCCATCTGGGCGATTTTATAGAAGACCGGAACACTCTACCCCCGGCGGACGTGGCTTCCCGGCAACTACTGAAGGAGCAGATCGAAGAAGTGCTGAATACCCTCACGCCGCGAGAGCAAAGGGTATTGCAACTGCGCTTCGGCCTGGAGGACGGACGGAGCCGGACACTGGAGGAGGTCGGCAAAGAATTCAATGTCACGCGGGAGCGCATTCGCCAGATTGAAGCCAAAGCTCTGCGGAAGTTGCGTCATCCCAGCCGCAGCCGGAAGCTCAAAGATTATCTGGAATAACCGTGGGGAAGGGACAGAATTACGATTAATGATTGAGGATTAATGAAGGAGAGAGCGGGACCACCCCACCCTGAGATTCTTCGGGGCGCCCAGGGACACCCAGAGGGTCCCCGCGCCATTCCGTCTCGCCTTCGGCGAGGGTATTAAGGAAGCCATTACATGCCTCCAGCATGACAGGATTTAACGCTTAAGAAGGATTCCTGACCTCAGGCTGTCTTCAAGGGCTTTAGATTGCTTCGGGGAGGTTAAGGAGCCTCGCAATGACGGCCACAGGGTTAGGCACGAAATGACGGGAGAAGGGTTGGGTTCGCAATGACGTCAAGGGGTTGGGCCCTGTTGATTTCAAACTATCGTGATTCTTTTATAGTCGTTTTATATTATCGAATGTTACTGAAGGGGGTAATGCCATGCAAGCATTAATACTGGTGGGCGGGGAAGCGACCCGGCTTCGCCCTCTTACCTGCAACATGCCCAAGTCCATGGTCCCGGTCCTTAACACACCTTTCCTGGAACATGTCATCCGCTACCTGTCAGGGCACTCAACCAACAATATCGTACTGGCGCAAGGGCATTTACCCAAACCTATGGAAGACTATTTTCAGGACGGCAGCCGCCTGGGTATAAAGCTGACCTACGCCCTGGAAAATAAACCGCTCGGTACCGCCGGAGCTGTTAAAAATGCTGAACAATATCTTACCGACAGGTTCCTGGTCCTGAACGGCGACATCTTCACAGACCTTAACATTACCGACATGCTGCGTTTCCATGAGGAGAGAAGGGCCAAGGTCACTATTGCGCTGACGCCGGTTGAAGACCCCACCGCCTACGGGCTGATAGAGACCTCTTCAGATGGAAAGGTAAACCGCTTTTTAGAGAAGCCAAGCTGGAACCAGGTCACCACCAATATGATCAACGCCGGGACTTACATCATTGAAAAAGATGTATTGAACCGGATCCCGCCGCAGACTAATTTCAGTTTCGAAAGACAGCTATTCCCGATGCTTTTGGAGCAGGGAGAGCCCATCTATGGATATACATCTCCGGCCTACTGGATAGATATCGGCACTCCGGAAAAGTACCTTCAACTGCACCGTGATTTAATGAGGGGCGCTGTCAAAGGTTATAATCTGGTCCAGGGGAAAGTAGTAAAAATCGGGCAGGGATGCAGCATACATGTGGAAACCCAAATCGTCGGCCCGGTGGTAATAGGAGACGGATGCTCCATCAGCCGGGGGGTAAAGATTTTTGGCCCGGTGGTATTAGGGGCAAAAAATATCATCGGGGAAGATACGGTTATCGATTCCTCGATAACCTGGCAGAACAACAGCTTCGGCGTCAAGGTGAATCTTAAAAATTGCATGCTGGCCAACGATTGTTTTCTGGGTGATAACTCCGGCGCCGAAAATTCGGTGTTGGGCGACCACGTAACCATCAGCCGGAATACCAGGCTGGGGCAGGGCAGCCGCATCTGGCCGCCCGGGTAGAAGATAAGAGAAAAGAAAAATACGAAAGGGAGTCCGCACACCGGACTCCCTTTCACTTTCTTTAATACGGATTCCCCGGACCCTGATTCTACTTAGACGGGGTGCTGCCCGGTTTTATATATTGAGGCGTCATCGCTACATTCATAAAAATAACAGGTCTATCGACCCTGACGAAACGAAGCGGGCAATGCATAACTCCGGCGGGTATATGTACTACCGTAGTTGAAGTGATGGTATGCTTTTCTCCATCAACAGTAAATTCGACTAACGCGCCAAAATCCCTGATATTGGAACAATCGCCCCCGTAGAAGCTTAAAAACTGGTCGAAATCATGTGCGTGGGCTTCTTCAACCATGGTGAAAGGTTCCTTGATGCAGTTCCACAATATTGAACAATTCTTTTCGCCAAAATAATCGCCGGCAAAAAACCTGAGCCTGGGAGCAAATCTTCCATCTACAATCGGCTCTTTGATAAAATATTTGTCCCATTTCCCTTCAACCATGCAATTCCTCCTTATATTTCTGGCTGTCCAATCAATATAGTTTTCTCACATGATATGATAATCATAAAGCAAATGGGGTTTTGTTTCAATAATAACAGGTATTTTAGCGGGCCATTTCGTTCTTTTCAAGGAAGGGGATAACGATTTGGGAGGCAACTGTTTCAGGGAAAATGAAAAGACTCGTAGATTCTAGCCTCAAAGGGTTTTGCCTGAAATTTGAATAAGTTCTATAATAAATTCGGTGATTTACATGATAGAACAATTAGAAAAGCTTGAAAACAGATACGAAGAATTAACCCAGCAAATGGCTTATCCGGAAGTACTATCGGACCCTAAAAAGATCCAGACCGTAGCCAGGGAGAGGGCCTCCATTGAAGATGTTGTCTCCAAATACAGAGAGTATAAATCGACCGTCAAGTCTCTGGAAGATACCGAGTCGCTATTAAACGACGGACTGGACGAAGAGAAGATCGGAAGAGCGTCGTGTAGGGAA
>CAZELW010000004.1:0-19191 GCA_964513135.1 uncultured Dehalococcoidales bacterium | reverse complement strand
AGATCTATGCATTCTACGCCGAAGGCAAAGACCTTGAAAAACTGGTCACCATCACTCTGCCCCGGGTAAGAGAGTTCCAGGGCGTACCCCGCACCTCCTTTGACGGACGCGGCAACTATACACTGGGCTTTAAGGAACAGATAGTTTTTCCCGAGATCGAATTTGACAAGGTAGACAAGATACGCGGATTGGAAGTTGTTATTGTTACTACTGCTAATACTGATGAGGAAGGCAGAACTCTTCTGGAGTTATTAGGAATGCCTTTTGTTAAGGAATAAGGATTAAGAATGGCAAAGATATCGAAAATAGTTAAATCGGAACGTCCAGCAAAATATAAGACGCAGCAGCATAATCGTTGTCAGATATGTGGTCGACCGCGCGCTTATATGCGTAGATTTGGCACCTGCAGAATATGTTTTCGCAGGCTTGCTCTCAATGGCCAGGTTCCTGGCGTGAGAAAATCGAGTTGGTAGCTTAAGCTGGCTAAGGGGGAGTCATGATTATTACAGATCAAATTGCGGATATGTTGACCCGGATACGAAATGCGGCCATTGTAAGGCATGATATAGTCGAGATGCCGGCTTCAAAACTGAAAGTTGCCATATTGAAGATCCTTAAAGAAGAAGGATTTATTAGCGATTATGAGCTGGTCAAAGGGAAACCGGAGCGTCTTCTGAGGATACGGCTCAGGTATGATGAGAGCAACCGTTCCTTCATCAGCGGAATCGAACGTGTCAGCAAGCCTGGCTTAAGGGTGTACGCTCGGAACCATGAAATACCGCGGGTATATGGTGGTGTGGGTGTAGCCATACTTTCTACACCCAAAGGCGTTATCACCGGGCAAAAAGCTCGCAAAGAAGGCGTCGGCGGGGAGGTCCTTTGCTACGTCTGGTAAATAATTCAGGGAGTTATATAAATGTCTAGAATAGGGCGTTTGCCTATAGCTGTGCCTTCGGGCGTTTCAGTGACCATTGCGGACCAACAGGTCACTGTAAAGGGACCGAAAGGCGAGATAAGCCAGAACTTCAGACCTGATATGACAATCAAGCTGGAGGAAGATAAACTGATTGTCCAGCGGGCTAACGATGAGAAAGAGAATCGTGCCCTGCATGGACTTACCCGATCTCTACTTAATAACATGGTTATCGGGGTAACCAAAGGCTGGGAGAGAGATCTCGAAGTAGTCGGAGTAGGTTTCCGCGCTGAAATAGTTGGAAATAAGCTGGTTCTGCGTGTTGGTTTCTCCCATATCGTTGAGGTATCTCCGCTGCCTGGCATAACGCTGGCCACTGACGGTCCCAACAGGATCAAGGTCATGGGCATAGATAAAGAGATCGTAGGACAAATGGCGTCGGAAATCCGCGCTATCCGACCGCCGGATGCATATAAAGGTAAAGGCATCCGCTATGTTGGTGAAACAGTACGCATTAAGCCAGGGAAAGCTGGCAAAGCAGTAGGTAAGGGGAAATAATGAAAAGTAATGCACCTAGATTAGCCCGCATTCGACGGCATGAACGAGTACGCTCCAAGGTTGAGGGTACATCTGACAGGCCCAGATTATCGGTATTCCGCAGTTTGAATCACATATATGCCCAGGTTATTGACGATTCAAAGGGACTGACATTAGCAGCTGCTTCAACCATAGATCCGGAAATTTCAGGTAATCTGGAGGGTAAAGCCAAGAAAACTCAAGCTGAACTGGTCGGGCAGGTAGTAGCCAAACGGGCCCTTGAAAAAGGCGTGCAGGAGGTGGTCTTTGACCGCGGCGGCTATAAGTATATCGGCAGAGTTCAGGCCCTGGCGGATGCTGCCCGTAAAGAGGGATTAAAATTTTAAGAGGTAAAGACCGTTGAAAGAGGTAGTTAGCAAGATAGATCCAACTGGATTGGCTTTGAACGATAAGCTGATTTATATTAACCGCGTGGCTAAAGTAGTGAAAGGCGGCAAGCGCCTCAGATTCAGCGCCTTAACCGTATCCGGAGATGGCAGCGGACATGTTGGCATTGGAGTTGGTAAAGCCAATGAAGTCCCTGAGGCAATCAGCAAGGCCGGTGCAGTAGCCCGCAAGAATTTGATTAAGGTGCCTATGAAGGGGAATACTATTCCTCATGAAATTGAAGTAAAATATGGGGCGGCTAAGGTTTTGCTCAAACCCGCGGCTCCCGGTACCGGCGTTATTGCTGGCGGCAGCATACGAGCTGTACTCGAATCGGCCGGGGTTAAAGATGTATTGACCAAGTCTTTGGGTAGCTCCAACCGCATTAGTGTGGCCAGAGCTACAGTATTGGCTTTAAAGAGTCTTAAATCACCTCAGGAAGAGCTGGCCAAACGCAAAGCAGCCCCTAAGGTTGAGGAGGCAGCTACCGGTGAGTAAATTCCGTATAACTTTAATAAAGAGCGGTCAGCATTATGGTCCTGACCAGAGAAATACACTGCGCACTCTCGGTTTAAAACGCATCCGCCAGAGTGTGGTCCGTGAGGATTCCCTTTCCCTCAGAGGACAGATTACAAAAGTCAGGCATCTAGTTATGGTAGAGGAAGAGACAAATGCAGCAGAATGAGCTATACCCGGCGCCAGGATCACAAAAGAATAGAAAACGCGTAGGACGGGGGAACGGCAGCGGTCACGGCACCTACAGCGGCCGCGGCTGCAAGGGACAGAAGTCCCGATCCGGCCTCCAGATTCTGCGAGGTTTTGAAGGCGGGCAACTGCCGATTATTAAAAGACTTCCCAGAAAACGGGGTTTTCATAATCCGTTCAGTGTTGAATATCGTCCCGTCAATATCGCTGCCTTGAATACGTTCAAGGCCGGTACTGAAATTACACCTGAAGTCCTTTATAAAGCCGGCATTATCGATGATCCGGCCAGCCCCGTAAAAATTCTGGCTGATGGCGAAATTCAGCATGCCGTAACAGTCAGGGCAAGTAAATTTTCAGCCGCCGCTAAAGCCAAAATTGAGGCTGCTGGTGGTAAAGTGGAGGAAATTTGAGCAGTAGACCATCTCGAAGCATGCCCAGATTGATCACGGCGATGCGGGATGCCTTCAGCCTGCCCGATTTACGGCGTCGGATTCTGTTCACTCTGGGTATTTTGATACTATTTCGCTTTATCGCCCATATACCACTTCCGGGAGTTGATCTGGACCGATTAGCTGAAGTGTTCCAGAATGTTCCCTTACTGGGTATGCTCGATATGTTCAGCGGCGGCGCATTGAGAAACTTCAGTGTGGCTTTCATGGGTGTTTATCCTTACATTACCGCAACCATTATTATGACCATACTGGTACCGGTTATCCCCCAGTTGCAGGCACTATCTATGGAAGGGGAGTCCGGGAGGAATAAAATCAATACCATTTCTCACTGGCTGGTTATCCCACTGGGTGCGCTGGAAGCCTATGGACAACTTTCATATTTAAGGAGTCAGGGCGTTATCGAAGAGACCGCGGTCTTCGCTATGGTCACCATGATCATATCCATGATCGCGGGCACCGTGTTGTTGATCTGGCTGGGCGAGCTGATAACCGAACATGGTATCGGTAACGGTATTTCCATTATCATCTTCGGTGGAATCGTGGCTGGCTATCCGCAGACTGTCGGACAGGCCGGATTGTTGGGCGCTACCAAAGTGCTTGGTCTGATAGTCTATGCTTTGATTGGTCTGGCTACTATTGTTCTGATCGTTTACTTTACTGAGGCCCACCGGCGGATTCCGGTACAGTATGCCAAGAGCGTATTTCGCGGCGGAAGGATGTACAAACAGTCCGGTGCGACCCACATCCCGTTGAGAGTCAATACTGCCGGAATGATCCCTCTTATCTTTGCCATGTCGCTGGTCCTGTTCCCTGGTATAGTGGCCAGTTATTTTGCGGCTCCGGCAGGGGCTGATCCGAATTTTGCCAACAGTGTAATGGAATGGTTTAATCCGAATGCTTCGATGCCGGAAGGCCTGCTTTACTGGGCCCTTTATTTCTTGCTGACGATCGGATTTGCTTTCTTCTATACCATGATAATTTTCCAGCAGCAGGATTTACCCGGCGTTTTGCAAAAGCAGGGCGGTTTTATACCTGGTATACGCCCGGGTTCCCAGACTAAAAAATATCTGGACGGTGTCATCGGCCATATCACCTGGGCGGGAGCGCTGTTCCTGGGCGTCGTCGCCATTGTGCCTTTTATTGCCCAGCAGGCCACAGGAATCCAGATGCAATTTTCCAGCATGGGGTTGATCATCGTAGTTGGTGTGGTTCTTGATACAATGAAACAACTTGAAGCTCAACTGGTAATGCGCCGTTATGAAGGCTTTATCAAATAAGGGGGGAGTTAATGAATATCGTGTTATTGGGTGCCCCCGGAGCGGGTAAAGGAACACAGGCTTCGATATTAACTGAGAAGTTGAAACTGGCCCATATCGCCTCCGGCGATCTGTTTCGACAGGCTTTGTCAAAGGGGACTCCGTTAGGTCTTCAGGCTAAGTCCTATATGGAGAAAGGGCAACTGGTACCGAATGAAATTACAATCAAGATGGTGCTGGAACGAATCACTTCTCCGGACTGCCAGGGTGGCATAATGCTGGATGGGTTCCCGCGCAATGTAGAGCAGGCTGAAGCGCTGGATAAAGCGTTGGAAAATCAGAATAAAGCCATCGATTATGCGGTATACATCAAGGTTTCCGAAGAGGAGTTGTTGAAAAGGCTGACCGGCCGGTGGATCTGCCGCGGCTGTCAGGCGCCTTACCATGAAATATCTTCGCCCTCCAAAGTCAAGGGGATCTGCGACAAATGCGGTGGAGAGCTTTACCAGCGGGCGGATGATAATACCGAGACCATCAAAAAACGGCTTGAAGTATTTTTTGCCGAGACCGCACCGCTAATTGAGTATTATTCTAAAGCAGGAAAGCTCATTGAAGTTAAGGGCGAGGGCAGCATGGAAGAAATATCTCAGAGAATAATTACCGCTCTTCAATCCAAAAGTAAACAGTAATGGGGATACAAGTAAAATCTGACCGGGAAATAGCCCTTATGCGGCAAGCCGGGAAAATAGTGGCTATCGTATTAGGGATACTGGTTAAAGCAGTAAGGCCGGGTTTAACAACCAGAGAACTCGACATTATAGCGGAAAAGGAAATCAAAAGGTTAGGGGGCATACCCTCCTTCAAAGGATATCGAGGCTATCCGGCTAACCTGTGCGTTTCCATCAATGATGAGGTGGTGCACGGGATTCCCGGAGACAGGGTCCTTAATGAAGGTGATATTGTCTCGATGGATGTTGGGGCGATTTACCAGGGCTATCAGGGTGATGCCGCCAGGACTGTGGGAGTAGGGGCGATTAGTATGCAGGCTGAAGCTTTGATCCAGGCCACCGAAAGCGCTCTTCAGGCTGGTATTATGATGGCCCGTGACAAGAACAGACTGGGTGATATCTCAGCGAGTATCCAGAAGCACGCAGAGAAGAAGGGTTTCGCGGTAGTCCGGGAATATACCGGCCACGGCATCGGAAGGCAAATGCATGAGGAACCTTTGATACCGAATTTCGGTTATCCGGGGACCGGACCATTGTTGAGGAAGGGTATGACCCTGGCTATTGAGCCGATGCTTAATGTCGGCGACTGGCGTACCAGGGTGGATTCAAACCAGTGGACGGTGTTAACGATTGATGGGCAGTTATCGGCCCATTTCGAAGATACTATACTTATTACGGACGGAAATCCGGAAGTTCTCACCGCCGTATAAAGGGATCGATAAATATTTTTATAGTTATGGGAGAATATGCCTAAGAAAGAGGCCATAGAAGTAGAAGGTACCGTAGTAGAGGCTTTACCCAACGCGATGTTCTGGGTAGAACTGGCTAACGGGCACCGTGTACTGGCTCATATCTCTGGCCGCATGAGGATGCACTATATCAGGATACTTCCTGGGGACAGGGTCCTGATCGAGTTGTCTCCCTACGATTTGTCCAGGGGAAGAATAACTTACCGGCTGGAATAAATAGAAAACTGGATATATAAGGGCAATATATAGTACAATATTATGTTGCGCCTAAAAAGCGTTCATAAATCGATAATACAATAAAAGCCGGAAAATATCGCCAAAGTTGAGAAAGATAGAATATGAAAGTCAGATCTTCAATAAAAACACGTTGCGAAAAATGCCGAGTTATCAGACGGCACGGGATTGTCAGGATTATTTGTACCAATCCCAAGCATAAACAGAAACAGGGATAGTTTTCAGAGGGACAAGGAGGAAGTTTCATGCCACGTATCTCAGGGGTGGACATCCCCCGTAATAAGCAAATATGGGTCTCCTTACAGTATTTGTTTGGAGTCGGCCCTACCAATAGCAAACAGATACTGGATAAGGCCGGGATTAAACATGATATCAAGGCTGACAATCTGACCGAGGAAGAGGTCAACAAGATTCGTGAGATCATTGATCGTGAGTTCCCGGTTGAAGGCGATCTCAGAAAAGAGACAAACCTTAATATCCGCCGACTGATTGAGATTGGCAGTTACCGCGGTATGCGGCACCGCCGGAGTTTACCGGTCAGAGGTCAGCGGACCCGGACTAACGCCCGGACCCGGAGAGGGACCAGAAAGACAGTCGCCGGACGCGGTCAGAAGCGTGGAGCTACCAAGAAATAGTCAGGTTTTTACTGGCTCAGTCGGTCTTTTCCGGATTATGGAAAGAAAAAATTAAATACAGTAAATAGATTGTTGTTCGGATTCAGGAGGAGATAATGCCGAAACAGGCTAAATCAAGAAGGAGAGAGAAGAAGTCAATTGCCAGTGGCAAGGCTTTTATTCAGTCTACCTTTAATAACACCATTGTGACCCTGACTGATCCTCAGGGAAACGTGCTGTCCTGGGGAAGCGCCGGAGCATCCGGTTTCAAGGGCTCACGTAAAGGTACCCCGTATGCAGCGCAGTTGGCCGCCCATGAAGCGGCTCGCAAAGCTATGGAGCAAGGTTTACGACAAATCGAGGTGGTTGTCAAAGGCCCGGGAAGCGGTCGGGAAGCTGCTATTCGTTCATTACAGAGTTCCGGTCTATATATAACCACTATCCGGGATGTCACTCCGGTACCTCATAATGGCTGTCGTCCTCCGAAGAGACGAAGAGTATAGGGAGCAGAAATGGCAAGATTTATAGGACCAGTTTGTAGAAAATGCCGCCGCAGCGGTGATAAGCTAATGCTAAAAGGCGATCGGTGCTTTGGTCAGAAGTGCGCCATTGAACGGAGGGCAAAACCACCGGGGCAGCATGTGGCCCAGCGCAGAAGGGCTTCGGATAGAGCGATTCAGCTTCGTGAAAAGCAAAAGGCCAAATATGAATATGGGCTTTTCGAGAGGCAGTTTAAACGCTTCTTCTCCGCGGCTGAAAAGAAGGTCGGTGTTACCGGTGAGAACCTGGTAGTACTTCTGGAAAGAAGATTGGATAATGTAATATATAAATTAGGGTTCGCGGATTCCCGCACTCAGGCCCGGCAAATAATATTACATGGACATATCCTGGTCAACGACCATAAGGTCAATATTCCGTCTTACCTGGTTAACGAAGGTGACACCATAAAATGGAGAGAAGGCAGCAAAAAGACTGAGTATTATAAGATACTGGTTGAAGGGATTAAAGCCAAGACCGTGCCTTCCTGGTTGAGTCTGGATAGAGAAAATCTTGTAGGTCAGGTTAACACACTGCCTTCGACCGGTATTAGTGAAGTCAAGTTTGAGCCTACGAGCGTTGTTGAGTGGTATTCCAGGTAGGGATGCTACATAAGTTAAATTGGAGGTAGAATATTGTCTCCACTATCAATACCTCGAATCGAGTGTGTAGAGAGCAAAGACAACTATAGCAGATTTTCAGTAGAGCCACTGGAAAAAGGTGTTGGAATTACTTTAGGCAATGCCTTAAGGAGGATGTTGCTCGGCTATCTGCCGGGTGCCGCTGTTACTTCAGTCAAGATCGAAGGTATACAGCATGAGTTCTCCACTATACCCTATGCCAAAGAGGACACTATTGAGTTCTTGCTGAATGTCAAGACCATTTGTCTGAAGGCCAATTCAGGCCGCCCGGGTAAATTGATACTGGATGTCAATCGTGAAGGCAAGATCTATGCTTCGGATATACAGCCTTCCGATGATTATGAGATTGTAAATCCGGACCTGTACCTTATAACACTGGACTCGCCCGAAGCGAGGCTGTATGTAGAGTTCAATGTCGAACTCGGCGAAGGTTACCGCCAGGCCGATTCGAACGCTAACCTTCCCATAGGAGTAATCCCGGTGGATGCCATCTTCACTCCAATCCGCAAGGTAAACTTTACAACCGAGCCGGTGCATATCGGCCGGGAGACCAGCCGCGAGCGCATGTACCTGGAAGTCTGGACGGACGGTACGATCACTCCTATGGAAGCCGTCAGTCACAGCGCGGCGCTGCTTGTACAGCAGCTTACTCCTTTTGTAAATCTGGCCCAGACGGCGCAGATGCAGGTCGAAAAGAAGGCTGTTGCGATACCTATTCCAGATGAAAAACTGAATATGCCGGTAGAGGACCTGGACTTGTCCGTCAGGACGATGAACAGTTTACGCCGGGGCGGCATCACGACCGTTGGAGACCTGGTTTCCAGAGGGGAAAAAGAGTTGCTCACGCTGAGAAATTTCGGCCAGAAGTCTCGCCAGGAAGTCGAGGAACGCCTCAAGTCACTGGGATTATCTCTGAATATCAGCGGGAAAGATAAAGATGAAACCGCTTTCGGAGAGGATATCGAGGATAGCGAGAACGAAGAAGAGGAATAGCATCCGGCTTGCCGATAATATAAGCGAATTGACTGAGGAATAGTAAAATGAGACATGGCATGGTAAGTAGAAGATTCGACAGGTCGACCGGTCACCGGCAGTTGATGTTCCGGAACCTGGTCACTGAAATATTGGACCATGAAAAGATAAAGACCACCGAACCCAAGGCCAAGGCGGTGCGTGGCATGACCGAAAAGATGATTACTCTGGCCAAGGCCGGCAGTCTTCATGCCCGTCGGCAGGCATTGTCCTTCGTCCTTGACAAGAGGGTGGCGGAAAAGCTTTTTGCAGAATTAGGTCCCAGGTATGCCAACCGGAATGGCGGATATACCCGCATTGTCAAGCTGGGTAATAGAATGGGCGACGGTGCATCCATGGTTCAGATTGAATTGGTGAAATAGGAGAGTTTAAAAAGTTCTGGCTGGTCCGGAGACCGGTGGAATAATTGGGAAGCAATCTCACCAAAATTGTCCTGGTACTTGAATATGATGGCAGCAACTACTGCGGTTTTCAGTTTCAGGCAAATGCGCCCACTGTGCAGGATGAGATTGAAAAAGCCTTGTTCAGGCTGACCGGAGAACGTCTCCGGGTAATCGCCGCCAGTCGCACTGATAGCGGAGTGCATGCCAGAGGACAGGTGGTCAGTTTCCGGACAGGTTCTCGGCTTGAACCTGAAAAGTATATCAGGGGATTAAATTTTTACTTGCCGCAGGATATCGCGGTAAAAGCATCTTACAAAGTGAATTATAACTTTAGCGTACAGCGCGAAGCAGTCAGCCGTGAATATACTTACCTGATTTTTAACAGCGCAGTTCGCTCACCTCTGAAAAGAGGCTATACCTACCAGGTCAATGGAGACCTGGATATAGAAGCTATGGACAGGACCTGCCAGTATCTGGTGGGGGAACATGATCTGGCTTCATTCGTGACTGATTTCAGCCAGTCAGTGATAAAAAGTACGTTAAGAAGAACTTATACTGCCCGGGTGAGAAGAGAAAGAAATCTGGTGATATTTGAGATAAAGGCCAGCTCTTTTCTTCCCCACCAGGTACGTAACACAGTTGGCACCCTGATCAGGGTGGGGTTGGGTAAGATAAGTGTGAATGACTTTAAAACGATAATGGAGGCAAGAAAACCAGGGTTGGCAGGGCCTACGGTTCCTGCGCATGGATTATATCTGAAGCGGGTGAATTATCCCCGACCTCTGGGAGAATACCAATGAAAACCTATAGTGTAAAACAGGGAGATGTAAAAAGAGAAACGCATGTGGTGGACGTCGCGGACAAAATCCTCGGACGCGCTGCCGCTGAAATCGCTACGCTGCTCATGGGAAAACATAAAGCCATATTTTCCCGCAACGCGGATGTCGGAGATTGCGTCACTGTAATCAATGCCGAAAAGGTACAGGTCACCGGGAAAAAGCCGCAGCAGAAAATCTACTACTGGCACTCCAACTATCCCGGAGGCTTCAAGAGCATTTCCTATGAAAAATTGATGAAGGAGCATCCGGAGAGGGTGATCTCTTATGCGGTCGGTGGCATGCTGCCCCATAATCACCTGCATGACAAAATGATGAGACGACTGAAGGTGTATGCCGGCCAGGTTCCGGGTAAGTCCGGGGTTGAAGAGGCGGCTCCTGTTAAGGCCGGACGCAAGAAAGCTGAAATCAGGTTTATCCCTATCGAGTCTAAGGGTACCGGTAAGAAACAGGCCAAGCGGTAGATTCAGTAGAAAAGGCTTTATTAGAAATTAAAGAGGTATAAATCCAGTGGAAAAACAAGCATACTTTTATGGTACAGGTCGAAGGAAAACTGCTATTGCCAGGGTCAAGTTAATGCCCGGTAACGGCACTATTATAATCAACGGCATACCGTATGAAGATCTGGTGACGCGGCCTGAGTTGCGGCGCCGCATACTTCAACCACTTGCTGCCACGGAGAGCGTGAGTAAATATAATATCGTGGCTAAAGTTGAAGGCGGGGGAATTTCCGCCCAGAGTGGCGCTTTGTCTCAGGGGATAGCGCGGGCCCTGGTGGTTGTTGATGAAAAATTGAAAGCTGTACTCCGCAAAAATGGGTATCTAACCCGTGATTCCAGAGAGAAAGAAAGGAAGAAGCCCGGTTTGAAACGCGCGAGGAAAGCGCCTCAATATACCAAACGTTAGTATTATAATAAAAAGCCTCGACTTTTTGTCGAGGTTTTTTACTGTTCCTGAAGTTTTTCCAGTGCTTCCCGAGCGGCCTCCATTTCGGCCGCTTTTTTGCTTTTGCCGGTGCCTTTGCCAAGTACTGTCTCGCCTAATCTGACCTCAATGGTGAACTCTTTGGCATGATCCGGCCCGATAGCCCGGATAAGGTTATATTCGGGGGGTGTCTGGTGTCGGGACTGTATGATTTCCTGTAATCTGGATTTAAAATCGGTCCCCGATCCCTGTCGGGCCTGTTTATCGATCTCGGCACAGAAGAAATGCAAGATAAAACCTCTGGCTGCTTCCAGTCCTTTATCAAGATAGATGGCAGCGATCAGGGCTTCCAGCGCTCCTGCCAGGTTTGCCGGTTTGTCCCGTCCGCCCCCGCTTTCCTCCCCGACGCCAAGGTAAAGATGTTCTCCCAGCTCGATTGATTGTGCCACCTTGTAAAGGGTCGCTTCGCGTACCAGTGCTGCACGCAATCTGGTCAAGGCTCCTTCATCGGATTCTGGATAAGCCTGGTAAAGTTTCTCGGCGATTACCAGGTCCAGCACCGCATCACCCAGGAATTCCAGCCTTTCGTTGGAGACCCGGTTCGACCCCGGCCTCTCGTTAATATATGAGCTGTGTACCAGTGCCGTGTCCAGGACTGAAGTATCGCTGAAAGTGATTCCTATCTTTTTTTGCAGCTTCGCCAGTTCCGGCAACTCTTTCTCCGACTTATCGATTATATTTCTCTATTGCCATGCGAAAACCTGCCAGTGATCCTTCCAGGGTCTTATCGTCCACACAGTAGGACACCCTTAAATGACCGGGAGCTTTGAAAACAGACCCCGGAACAGTAAGCACCAGATGTTTCTTCAGTTCATCTGCAAAGGCCAGGTCGTCTTTAAGGGGAGTTTGCGGGAATAAATAGAACGCCCCCTCCGGTCTGGTCACGGAGTATCCCATTTGCCTTAGACTCTCATAAAGAAAGTCCCTTTTCCTCTGAAAATCAGCCAGCGGAACAGGGTAATCCAGCAGAGGACGCACGGCGTTCTGCATAATGGCCGAGGCATTGACGAAACCCAGGGTCCGCAGTGTATAGATCAGCCCGCCGGTGATGTTTTTAATATCTTCACAGTCCGGGTGACCCGCCATATACCCGAGCCGCTCCCCCGGCACAAAGAGGTCTTTAGAAAAGGACCTGACCAGGATAGTATGGGCATAATAACGGATTATCTGCGAAAGCTTCTTTTCCGCGTAATAAAATTTATGGTAGACATCGTCACTGACAACATATATCCGTTTCTTGAGTGTGATGCTCTTAGCTTCCAATATCTCCGCAATTTGCTTCAATATTTCTTCACTGTATACCACGCCGGCAGGGTCGTTGGGAGAATTAATTACTACGGCTTTGGTCCGGGAAGAAATGGCGGCTTCCAGGGCGGCGAGGTCCGGAACAAAGTTGTTGTCGGTAGGGAGGACCGTGCAGATGCCGCCGTAGTTATCGATATAAGAGGCATATTCATAAAAGAAAGGGGCGAAGACGAGTATTTCTTCCTCGCCATTAATCAGGGTCTTGAAAACTGAGTTCAATGCCCCGGCAGCACCACCGGTCATCACCACATCATTCCAATCGAACTTGATGCCGGTCTCTTTTTCCAGTTCGACTGCCACCGCGCGGCGAGTTTCAGTATATCCGGCATTCTCCATGTATCGGTGCATCCCTGGGAATGGATTCAATACCACCTTTTTCAGTTCATGAATAAAGGCTTGCGGCGGTTCCAGGGTGGGACTGCTGACAGTCAGGTCGAAGACCTTGTCGTCCCCATACTTTTTCTTCAGCAGCCTGCTCTCTTCGAACATACTACGCGCATGGGAGTTGGTCAGCAGGCCTTTCTTAACTTTTTCCGAGATAGACATTAATTATTTCCCTTTCCAATTATTTGCCGGTGGCCTTGTTCAATCTGTGTTGGCAGAGTCCGGTATGTTTGCTGCTATTGCGAGCCAGGCCTTAGGCTTCTCGCCGGAGGTGATTGGATCGCAGGTGCCCCCTGGGCGCCTACCTGAAGCATTCGAAGCGTTTTATTCATACCGGATTTGAACAATAAGTCCCCGGTGATGCTCTGGTTATGAAATCAAAATTATTATATCATAAGGTGAATGTAGATGATATTGGAGCGTGAAAAATGGGATATTCAGTTTTCGATGATACAATGGCGGATATGACCTGGCAGGAGATCGAAGAAGCTATCAAACAAAAGGCTGTTGTTCTGTTGCCGCTGGGAGTAATGGAGGAGCATGGGCCGCATATGGGCCTGGCAGTAGATACTTATTCCAGTTACATGGTTGCCAAGCTGGCGAGGCTTGACCTGGAGAGGAAGGGAGTTAAGACCCTCATCTCCCCGCCTGACTACTGGGGGATAAACCAGCTTACCAGCGGATTTCCCGGATCGTTCAACGTTCGTCCTGAGACTATGAAAGCGCTTATTCTGGACATCCTGTCTTCATTAAAGTCCTGGGGAGTGGAACACGTCTTTATGGTCAACTGGCATGCCGAATACAGGCACGTAATGACTATGCTGGAAGCCGCCAGAGAAGCCTGGACGGTGGTTGGCATCAAAACCTATTGCATCCTCACTGACGTTGAGATCAGGAATTTCAAGCTTACCGGTAGGGAAGACTATATCCTGGCCTACAGAAGCGCTCCCATGCCGGGGTCGGGTGCAAAATACATTGACGTGCATGCCGGGTCGCTGGAGACCGGCGTCATGGCGCAATACTTCCCGGAACAGGTCAAAGAGGCGCTGGCGGAGTCGCTGGAGCCGACCCGGATAACCTTTGATGATTTGAAGGTCATGAGGAGCGGCGGGGAGACGGCGAAGAAATATATCCCGGCGGGATATTTCGGCGATCCGGCGCATTACGATCGGGAAACAGGTAGAATATATGTAGAAGAGAAAGCCCGTGTCCTGGCCTCGCTGGTGGAAGGCGCGGTTCGTGGAAGCTACCGGCCCTTGGATATGGATTAATGGATTTTCATAATGGGAAGTAAGCTTGCTGTTTTTCTGGCCTTGATTTTATCGCTGGCGCTGCTGGTTGGCGGGTGCACATCTGCCTCTACACTGTCAGAGCCTGCGGCTTTTTCCCCCACGCCCTCATTACCCCCCTCCGGGACGGCTGAAGTTATTAACACTACCATCAGCGTCGATGAAGCCAATAATCTCATACAGTCCAATCAGGACAATCCCGATTTCATAATTCTTGACGTAAGAACACCCGAAGAATTCAGCGGCGGACATATTGCCGGCGCCGTGAACCTGGATGTTTCTTCGCCGGACTTTCAGGAGCAGTTAGATAACCTTGATAAAGACAAAAAATACCTGGTATATTGTCGCACTGCCAGACGTAGCGCGGAAGCTGCCAGGATAATGAAAAGCACTGGATTCAAAGAGGTCTACGACCTCACCGGAGGAATCGTCCAGTGGGTGGCTGAAGGCTACCCGACGGTTAAATAGGGTGAATTTATTTTATAATGATTGTAAAGAGATATTTATTGCCCCACCCGGAGATGTCCGGTTTATATCAAGTGTCTGATGGTTGTCACGGCGAATTTTAGGGAATGAGAAAAGGAGCGAGGCTCCTCCAGCGTGACAGTTCTCTGAATGGCGGTTTTAGCCGATGTGATCAGGAAAGAAATAATCCTGATGGTTAAACAGGAATCCTTGCTTACCCGGTGAACTTTCCTTTATACTTGTAGTAAGGATCGCTGTGGAAAATCATAAAAGTAAAATTGTTGAGAGGTACATATGGAGTCCGTTATAAGCATTATTGACAGGATAATCGAGGAGCACAAAGTTATTCTCTCCGAAGTGAAAAGTCTTGAGGTAGTCACCAATGATACTTTCGCACTGGAAGCCATCCAGCAGGGTAGGGAAGCCTTTATGCCCAGCCGGTTAGATCCTAAGGAAGGGCTGCTCAAGTTGGAGTCGCTGAGGGCTAAACTGGAGCAAGGCCTGGAAAAGCATTTCAATATGGAAGAGACCCGGCTTCTCGAGGGGATTCAGCGATTTGCCGGTGATGCCCTGCTTTCCACTTATGAAACCTTGCTGAAAGAACACAGGGAGATAAGAGAGCGGATGGCTGAGCTCAAAGGGCATGTTGATGAACTGCTGACCGAATATCTCTCCCGCCACGTATGGGAATCTAAAGCCTATGATATGCGGGCCCATATGACCAATATCTATTCCCGGATTGCCGCACACGCCAGCAATGAAGAGAAACTTCTACATCAGGTGCGGAAAGATTTACTCGCCAAACAGGAAGAGAATAAATAATTCGGCTGCTCATCTGGAAATAAAAGAAACACTCTGCTTCAGCGGAGTGTTTCAAATCATGGCCTCTCTGTTATAATCATAGTGTGTCTATGAAAGAAAGAATGTACCTGGTCCGAATTGTTTATAAGCCCGGTCTACTGCTTTTCCTGCTGCTGTTCATTCTGGTCAGCAGCGCCTGCTCCACAGTTCTCAAGACCGGAGATATCGTCCCGGGGACAACAACCGAACTCTCACAGGAGAAGACATTTTATACATTTAGAATAGTCGATGTTTACCCTCATCAAACCGATGCTTTTACACAGGGGTTGGTATTCGAAGATGGAGTATTATATGAAGGGACCGGACTGCAAGGTAAATCATCTCTGCGCAAGGTGGAATTGGAAACCGGCCGCGTACTGCACAGGTACGACCTTCCGGAAGCCTATTTCGGTGAAGGTATCACTATCTATCAGGATATGATCATACAGTTGACCTGGAAGTCAGGAAAGGGTTTTATCTATAATAAAAACGATTTTAACCTGCTGAGCGAATTCACATATCCAACTGAAGGGTGGGGGATTACCCATAATGGGAAAACCCTGTTTATGAGTGATGGGACTTCTACTATCTATTTCCTGGACCCGCTGAACCTGGAAACGACTGGGTCAATCGAAGTCCATGATGACGGAGTTCCGGTAGACCGGCTCAATGAACTGGAGTATATTAACGGCAGGATATACTCCAATATCTGGCAGACTGACAGGATAGCCATTATAAATCCGGAGGATGGGGCAGTGACCGGTTGGATTGATTTAACGGGCTTGCTCCAAACCCAGGATTACAGTGGTCCGGCAGATGTGTTGAATGGTATTGCCTATGACGAAAAGAGGGACCGCTTGTTTGTCACAGGTAAATTGTGGCCGTATTTATTTGAAATCGAGATGGTAGCCGGAGCTGGTTGAACGTGCACCCGGCCTCTCATATTACATAAAAAACGAGGGAGAATAGTATGATTAGTTTTCAGTTGACAGAACAACAGGAGAAAGTAAAGGCCGAAGCTGCTGAATTTGCCCGCAAGGTGGTTTTCCCCAGGGCTGAGGAAATCGAACGGGCGGATGAAGCTCCGGTGGATATCTGGTCGGCAATGGCAGAGGCTCCTTACCGGTACACCGGCATGCATATCCCCCAGGAATATGAAGGTTATCCACGGCCGTTGCTGGATCAGGTTATCATCATCGAGGAGATTACAGCAGTAGGTAAAAGCCCGGTCAGTACCATCCTGATGCAAATAACCGGCCTGGGGACGGTTACAGTGATTAACAACGCCAGCGAAGAGCTTAAGAAAAAGTATTTGCCGATCGTAGCCCGGGGAGAAAAAATGGCCAGCTATGGGCTAACCGAGCCGGGCACCGGGTCCGATGCCGCCGGAATTCAATGCCGGGCCCGTAAGGAGAGAGGTGGGTATGTTATCAACGGCCGGAAGCGGTATACCAGTTTTGCCCATCAATCAGCCTATATCATTTTATTTGCCTTGACTGACCCGGAAAAAGACAGCGCCGGGATCAGCGCTTTCCTTTTTCCCACGGACACCCCTGGTTACCGGGTGGTTGAAAGAGTGTCCTGTCTTGGACTGCGCGGACACCAGGAGGAGGAACTGGAGTTTAAGGAATGCTGGATACCGGAAAAGAACCTGATCGGTGAGGAAGGCAAAGGACTGAGCTACGCCCTGCGATCGCTCGATCAGACCCGGACGACCCTTAATGCCGGGTTTATTGGCCTGGCCAGGGCCTGCCTTGAGGAAGCTGTAAAGTATGCTAAAGCGAGAAAGACATTTGGCAAGGAATTATTCCACCGTCAGGCTTTGAGTTTTCCCCTGGCGGAAATCGCTGCCAGGATCGACGCTGCCAGGCTGATGAACTACGAAGCAGCCTGGCTGCATGACCAGGGCCGCAGGCATACAGTTGAGACTGCTAAGGCCAAACTTCTGGCTACCCAGGTGATGCTGGAGGCGGCCAATATGGCTATCGAGGTCTATGGAGGGTTCGGTTGCACTACCCGGGAGATCGTTGAGCGCTTCTATCGGGATGCCAAGATCTGGTCTTTCGCCCAGGGCTCTCCCCAGATAATGGACTACATCATTTCTCGGGACCTTTTCGGCAAATACGAAATGTAGCCCATTACCGCGGAAAATATAAAATAAAAATTCCTCTCTCCACGGAGAGGAATTTTAGTCTGTGTTCATGGGGCAGCGATTAGCTGGTAATAACTCCAGTGGCGACCGCAACAGCCTCTGCTAAGGATATATCAAATTCCTGATTCAGAAACGTTCAGGCGGTTAGCAGATCCTGGAACCGACTTTCTGCGATATTTGCCATGACTTGCCTTCCGTGGTAATGGAAGGAGCAATAACCAGCTCGGTCTTCTGCATATCGGAAATAGTGCGGGCTCCGCAAACTCCCATACAGGTCCGCAGGGCTCCTACCAGATTCTGGCTGCCGTCAGTTAAATGGGACGGGCCAAAGAGAATCTGCTCGAGAGTGGCATTGACGCCCACTTTTATGCGGGTGCCTCTGGGAAGCGAAGCATGCGGGGTAGCCATACCCCAGTGGTATCCGTGGCCGGGGGCCTCTTTTGCCATGGCAAAGAGCGATCCCAGCATAACTGCATCTGCTCCGGCGGCGATTGCTTTGCAGATGTCTCCGCCGTTGCGGAACCCGCCGTCAGTGATGATCGGCACGTATTTACCGGTCTCACGCCGGAATACCTCCCTGGCGGCAGCGCAATCAATGGTGGCGGTGATCTGGGGGACGCCCACACCCAGAACGGTCCGTGAAGTACAGGCGGCGCCGGGTCCTACGCCGACCAGAACGGCGGCCACGCCGGTCTTCATGAGTTCGAGGCAGGCGCTGTAACTGACGCAGTTTCCTACTACCACCGGTATCGGTATGGATTTGCATAATTCAGAAAATATCAGGCCGCGCTGGCTTTTCGAAAGATGGCGGGCGCTGGTAACAGTGGATTGAACGACGAAGATATCGGCTCCGGCTTCCACGCTTAAAGGGGCGAATTTTTTAGTGTTGGCGGGAATGGCTGAGACGGCGGCTATGCCTCCGCCTCTTTTAATTTCACGGATGCGTTCTCCAATAAGGGACTCTTTGATCGGCTGTGAATACACTTTTTGCATCAGAGGCGTGACCTCTTCCGGAGGGGCCTGGGCGATTTCTGCCAGGACCTCTTCAGGATTATCGTAGCGTGTCTGAACGCCTTCCAGATTCAGTACGGCCAGTCCGCCGAGCTTGCTCATGGCGATGGCGAATTTGACATCGGTTACTCCATCCATGGCCGAGGCTACGATCGGCATTCCGAAAGTAATTTTGCCGATTTTAAAGTCAATTTTTGTCTGGTCTGGATTGATAGTAATATCACCGGGAACTATAGCTACCTCATCGAATCCATAAGACTGACGAAGCTGTTTAAACTGGGGGGTTGTCATGTGGTCTTCTCCTTTTTAGAAACTATATCAAAGTCCATGGCACAAAGTCAATAAGGGCTCATTCGCTAATATACCATAATGTTGCGAAAAAAATAATAGTCTTATTAAATCTTTTCCACCATGATCCTCGCCCTGCCGTATTCGCCTGTCACCCTGTTATCGCTGCCCTTCCTTGTGCTGTATATAAAACCGTCATTTCTCACAAAACATGGCCTTCGCACCTTACAGCCGGTAAGGCTTTCCCCGCTGACATTAACGTGAAGTGTACTACCAAATGTAATATTTATCACTTTGTGACTAATATCCTAGACTTGGATAATTACATTGATGTAGAATACTATCGTAATGAGATAATCGAACGATGCAAAAGAAGGAGGAGATGAAATATGAGATGGGGAATGGTAATCAATCTGTCCCGCTGTACTAG
>CAZELW010000003.1:0-22357 GCA_964513135.1 uncultured Dehalococcoidales bacterium | reverse complement strand
GATAATGAGCGGTGACTGGAGTTCAGACGTGTGCTCTTCCGATCTCAATAGGCTTCCCCACGATATTGCTGCGGCCCAGGACTACGACCTCTGCCCCATCGGTGGGAATACCGGAGCGTACCAGTAATTGCTGGATGCCGTGAGGAGTGCAGGGAATGAAGTCCGGCTCGCCAATCATCAGTTTGCCCAGACTGACCGGGTGAAACCCGTCTACGTCCTTTTTCGGGCTGATGGCATAGAGCACATTATTTTCATTGATATGTTTGGGCAGGGGCACCTGGACCAGGATGCCGTGAATCCTGGGGTTGTTGTTCAGCTTGTTCACCAGGTCAAGGAGTTCCGCCTCGGTGGTGTTGCCGGGAATGTCATGCCTTTCGGAATAGATACCCAATTCATGGCAGGCCTTCTCTTTGCCACCAACATAGACTTTGGAGGCCGGATCATCGCCGACCAGTATCGTAGCCAGCCCGGGGACCAGATTATATTTTTCTTTAAGCCCGGCGACATCCTGTTTCAGTTCCTCCCGGATCTGTCTGGATATTTCCGTGCCGCTTATGATTTTGGCTGTCATCTGTAACTCCTCTGTTTTATTGTCTCTAACTCTTTATTTCACGGTTGATAATGGCGTTTAAAAACCGGCTGACTGCCTCCGCTGCAGGGTCATCATCCGGAAGGTCGAGAATGGGCTTTGAATTCAAGTCAAAATTAAAGACATTATCGCTCCGGGGAATAACGGCATCCGGCTTTAATCCCAGCTTTTCCATCTCCATCACGATGAGAGGATCGATCTGGCCGGGTACCATATTGATTATGATGGACTCATGTTTCACTCTCAGTTTCAGTTCGTCCACCAGTTCTTTGATCCGGGCGATAGTCCGCACTCCCTTTACCGAATGGTTGGATACTATCAACAACTCATCGATGTCCTGGGTGGTGCCCCGGCTCAGATGCTCCATCCCGGCTTCGTTGTCTAACACAATAAAAGCATAATTGTCCGTCAGGCGGTCGATGAATTTCCTCAATATCAGGTTAGGGTAGCAATAGCAGTCCTGACCTTCGCCTCTGCCCATGGTGATCAGGTCGAGGTTGCGGCTTTCCACTAAAAGGCTGTTCAACTGGAACTCCAGGTAAGCCTCTTTTGTCAACCCGGAAGGAATATCAATCTTGCTCTTCTGAAACCGGTCCAGCATCAGACCTACCGTTTCCTTTACTTCGAGGCCCAGGCTTTCTCCCAAATTCTGGTTGGGATCGGCATCAACAGCCAGGATCGGTTTATTTTCCTGCTTAACCAGATGCCGGATGATCAGGCTGGCGACCGTGGTCTTGCCGCTTCCGCCTTTTCCGGCTACTGCAATCGTAAATCCCATTCTTATATCTCTACTTCCCGCTGCCTTTTATCCTGCCTGAAACGGAGGGGAACAGTTTTTCATCAGTATGAGGCAGGAACAAAGCTGCGATATAATTGTCGGTAAAATCATTATTGTCGCTCAATTCGATATTGGTCATCATCCTGGATACCTTTAACGAGTCGCGAAGGATATCGGAAGAATAGGCGGCCAATCTGGCCCCGGACAGCGATCCGTTCCCGATAAAGTGGAACCGGTCCCGGGGTATATCCGGTAGTAGCCCGATGGTAACGGCTTTTTCGATATCAAGGCTGCTGCCGAAGTTGCCGGCCAGAATCACCTGCTCAAAATCCGAATTGCTTACATACACCTTCCGGGCCAGGGTCTGGCAGCCGGCGTACATGGCGGCTTTGGCCCTGATAAGATTGTCAATGTCCACCTCGGTTATCACGATATCTTTTCCGGTCTGAGTTTCCTCCGCCCATGAAAGCACATATTCATATCCGTCCGCCCCCTGGCGAATGCGTTTGGTATCTAAGTGAGTATTAAACTTGCCGTTAGGACTGATCACCCCCCGTACCAGCATCTCCGCGATAGCGCTGATCAGGCCTGATCCGCAAATGCCTCTGGGCCGGGCATCCTGAATTGTTTTAATAGAGGGTTCCAGGGTAACCGGATCGATCGAAAAGTCCTGAATGGCGCCGCTCATCGCAACCATACCGTGTTTGATGCCTCCTCCCTCGAAGGCCGGCCCCGCCGAGCAGGAGGTGGAGACCATCCAATCCGAATTCCCGATAACAATCTCGCCGTTGGTCCCGATATCCATATAGAATGTGAGCTTGTCATTCTGGTATATCCCGGCAGCGATGACGCCGGACACAATATCTCCGCCGACGTAGCTTGACACAGCCGGGAAACAATAAACATAAACATGCTCCGCAACCTCGATACCCAGCGTTTGGGCCTTTACCATAGGGAATACATTTGCCACTGGGGTATAGGGGGCCAGGCGGATATATTTGGGGTCCAGCCCCAGCAGCAGATGCTCCATAGTGGTGTTTCCGGCTACGGTGATGTAACTGATACTATTCCGTTCGATCCGGCTTTGTCCCAGGAGGTTGTCAATGGCCTCATTAATGGAGGCCACTACCATCTCCTGGAGTTTCGGCAGTCCGTCAGACTGCTGGCAGTGGGCAATGCGGCTAATCACGTCCGAGCCGTAGCTGATCTGCCGGTTGAAGTTGATGGTTTCTGCCAGTATATTCCCGCGGTTCAGGTCCAACAGTTGAGCACAGACGGTGGTAGTCCCGACATCGATCGCCAGGGCATACAGGCTCCCCCGGGTATCGCCGGGCTCCACATTAATAATCCGGCAGGAATTTATCCCTTTATCATCCGCTATCTCGGGGTCCAGTAGTGCAGTCGCCGTGACTTTCCAGTCTTTTTCCCTTAAGGCAGCAGGAAGTTTCCTGACCGCCGTGAAGTCCACCGGCCAGTTTTCCAGATTAGAATTCTTCTGGAGACCGTACCTTAGCCTGAACAAATCACTGGCGTTGTCATCCATGGTGGCCGGAGGCAGTTCCAGGTAATATTTGCTCACCGGCGGATTGAACTTCCAACCGGAGACGGATATCCCGGCTGATTTTTCCCGTTCCCGGGCCTGGATAGCATTGTCCAGCCTGGACTCTACCGGAATGGTGACAACCAGGTCGCTGAGAACAGTGCTCTGGCAGGCCAGACGAATGCCCTGGCGGTACTCCTCCCCGGATATTTTATCAGTGAAGGGACTCTTCACTTTTCCTTTTTCAATTTTTACTTTACAGGTACCGCAGACCCCTTTGCCTCCGCAGGAAGCGTTGATATGCACCCCGGCCTGAATGGCTGCTGAAAGAAGATTGTCGCCTTCCGTGACTTCTATTGTTACGTCTTCCGGGGCAAAAAGGACATTATACCGGGGTCTGCCGCTGTTTCCATTCATAAAACAGTACTGCTCCTAGTCAACATCATGCAGACCGGTCACTTTACCGGTATTGGTATCAATATCGATTTTTCTGAATGCGGGGTCCGAGGCTGTACCGGGCATCAGAGTGATAGTTCCGGCCATCGGGCAAAGGAATTTGGCCCCGGAATAGATCAGGATATCGCGAATCGGCAAGGTCCATCCCTTGGGGACCCCTTTCAAAGTAGGATCATGGGTTAAGGAAAGATGGGTCTTGACCATCATAGTCGCATAATCGTCATATTTAGGGTCAGACTCGAAAGCTTTGGCCTTGGCTTCAGCTTCCGGGCTCCAGCTTACACCGTCAGCGCCGTAGACCACCCTGGCGATTTTCTCCACCCGTTCTCGCAGTTTCATATCATTTGGATACAGGAACTTGAAATCATTTTTCTCCTCGCAGGCTTCCAATACCGCATCGGTCAATTCCAGCGCCCCCTCACCCCCTTTGGCCCAGTGATTGGATTCAGCCGCCCGCGCTCCGGCAGATTCCGCGGCTTTCTTGATCGCCAGAATTTCGGCATCGGTGTCACTGGTAAAGCGGTTAATGCAGACTACCGGATTAATCCCTGCTGTCCGGATGGTGCGAATATGATGCAGCATATTCTCCATCCCTCTCTCAAGCAGGTTGAGGTCCTCTTTGGTATAGGCCTCCGGCAGCGGCACTCCTGGCGTCACTCGAGGTCCGCCTCCATGCATTTTCAGGGCGCGGACACTGGTGGTCAGGACGGAAACATTGGGTTTGAGGCCGCTGTAGCGGCATTTCACATTCCAGAACTTTTCAAAACCGATATCGGCAGCAAATCCGCTCTCCGTAACGTGATAATCGAACATCTTCAGGCCGATGCGGTCGGCAATAATGGAAGACTGCCCGACGGCAATATTGGCGAAAGGCCCGGCATGGACCATGCAGGGCTGGTATTCGGCGGTCGAGCACAGGGTTGGATTGATGGTATTCCGCATGAAGGCAGCCATTGCACCGTCTACTTCGAGATCGGCGGTAGTGACTGGTTTACCTCTTTTGTCATAAGCAATAGTAATCTTGGCGATCCTCTCCCGCAGGTCCGCCAGATCACGCGCGATGGCCAGGATCGCCATCAACTCTGAACTGACAGCGATGGCAAAATGGGACTCCATCATGTAGCCGTCCATGCGGCCTCCGATCCCCATAATGATATTCCGCAAGCCCTGGGCACAGAAATCGATCACCCAGTTCATCTCTACCCTGGTCGGGTCAATGTCCAGCCGGCGCATATGGCTGAGCCTCTGAAGTTGTTCATCAGTATAGTTGCGCTCATGCTGCATCCTGGCGTTGAGTGCCACCATCGCCAGGTTATGAGCATTCATAATATCATTTATATCCCCGGTGAGTCCCATGGAGAACTCGGTCATGGGGATGAGAAGTGCGTTGCCTCCGCCTGCGGCGCTGCCCTTGATATTCATCGTAGGACCACCGGAAGGTTGTCGCAAACATCCGCCCACGCTCTTACCACGCTTCCCCAGCCCTTCCATCAGCCCCAGTGAAGTCGTGCTTTTACCCTCGCCCAGCGGGGTGGGAGTGATAGCGGTTACTTCGATATATTTTCCGTCAGGCCTATCCTTCAGCCGCTCCATGATCTTCAGGAAATCGAGCTTGCAGATTCTGCCATAGGGAATGACTTCGTTTTTTTGAAGTTGCAGTTTCTCTCTCCATTCGTCAGGGGTAGGCATATTGGCTTCCGCCAGTTCCGCAATTTGCCACTCTTTCAGTTTGGTTGCATCATACGCCATCTCGGTTTCTCCAATCCTTTTCCCTAATATTAACATTATTGACCTGATTTAATAAATTTCGCAGGATCGAATCGACTTCCTGTTTAACCGGCCGGCTGGCCTCCAGGGCAAGAGTACCGGATATTTCCGCATTGGTTATCTCAACATCATAAGGAATAAAGCCAAGCAACTCGAATCCTTTTAAATTTTCCTGTAAAAAGTCTCTGTCTGCAGGACCGCGGACTTTGTTAGCCACGACGGCAATATTGGTCAGTCCGATATCCTGTGCCAGATTCTTGATTCGAAAGGCTGTTTCGATACTTTTTCTTCCCGGCTCCACCACGATTATAAGCTTGTCAACCGCCCTGGCAGTAGCTCTCCCCAGGTGCTCGATCCCGGCTGCCATATCGAGAATTACTACTTCATTTCGGGCTACCAGCAGATGGGCGATAAGAGCTTGCAGTAAAGTATTTTCCGAGCAGTAGCAGCCGGACCCACCTCGCTTTACTTTACCCATGACCATGAGGCGAATTCCATCCAGATTATGAGCAAATTTTTCGGGGATATCGTCTACTTTGGGATTTAGTTTAAATAACGAGCCCGGCTGACCCGGTTTGACCCCTGTCCGGCTTTCGATCAGGTCCTTCCTTTCCGAAATAGGTATGATATCTTCGGGATTGGGAAATCCCAGGGCGGATGCCAGATTCGTATCGGGGTCAGCATCTATGGCTAGTACAGAAAAGCCAAGTTGAGAAAATCCCCTGCTCAATTGTGCGCTGAGCAGGGTTTTGCCGACTCCGCCTTTACCACTTATAGCCAGTTTCATATATTAATTGCCTCTGTATGAATCAGATCAGGTTAACAGTCCGGATTGCAAACAATGGATAATGTATACTGGTCAAAATATTAATACATGTAGTTACTATCTGGCAGATAAGCCAAGTATAAAAGTATTATACACTACTGTAAAAATATTGTAAATTGGTATTCTGATATCATTATATTTCATTCCTCCTTGAATTGCTTTGATATTTTTACAGTCTCTGGATGAAATCCGGGTTTTGTATACACGTTCATTTCAATGATACCCCGGCGACAGGCTTGTGGAAGCTCTGGGAACAGGATTTCGAAGCCTCTCCGGAACGCCAGTGAAGAATTCTCTTTATCTGCCTAATATATTTACATAAAAGTAGATGATCTTCTAAGTAATCGAGTTTGAGCTTTATAAATCCGAAAAAATCATTTATACTATTTGCCAACTATAATGAGTAATCACAGAAGAGTAGTAGTTACAGGAATAGGACTGGTCACTCCGCTGGGCATCGGCGTAGAAAAAAATTGGACGGCTTTGTGCCGCGGTGAGTCCGGAATAGGTCCGGTTACCCGATTCGATACCTCTGACTGCCGGACCAAAATTGCCGGAGAGGTAAGAGAATTTGACCCCACTGAATTTATGGAAAAAAAGACTGCCCGGCGGTCCAGCCGGTTTATCCATTTTTCGGCGGCTGCTTCCCGCATGGCGTTAGAGGACTCCCGGTTCAACATCACCCCCGAAAATGCCGATAGATTCGGAGTCTCGATCGCCACTGCCTTAGGTGGTGTGGATAGTTACGAAAAAAATCATAAGCTGGTGCTTGAAGGAAACCGGGACCGGGTATCACCGTTTTTCATCCCCAGTTTTATTTGCAACCTGGCGGCCGGAGAAGTGGCGATTCAATTCGGGGCTCGTGGACCATTGATGTGTTCTGTGACCGCCTGCGCTGCCAGCACTCATTCAATCGGGGAAGCCTTCAGAGCGATTAAATATGATGATGCCGATGCTATGCTGGCAGGAGGAGCGGAGGCAGGTCTGGGACCGGTCCTTTTCGCTGGTCTGGACGCTCTGCATGTGCTGTCAACTCGCAATGATTCCCCGACGAAAGCTTCACGGCCTTTTGAGAAGGACCGTGACGGATTCGTTATCAGTGAAGGCGGCGGGATGTTGGTCCTGGAAGATCTGAATTCAGCTTTGGAACGGGGAGCCAGGATCTATGCCGAGATACTGGGATACGGGAACAGTTGCGACGCTTATCATATCACCTCGCCTGACCCAAGTGCACGGGGGGCTTATCTGTGCATGTCACGAGCAATCAAAGAAGCTGGATTGACCGCCGACGACATCGATCACATCAACGCTCATGGTACATCTACGCTGGCCAACGACCAAGTAGAGACCCTGGCTATTAAAAAATTGTTAGGTGACCGCAGCCGGAAAGTTCCGGTGACCGCCAATAAATCTATCCTGGGACATCTCTGGGGCGGCGCTGGAGCAGTCGAAGCTGCTATCAGCATCTTATCTATTGTTAATGGGACTATCCCGCCGACCATAAACTATGAGACCCCCGACCCGGAATGCGATCTGGACTACGTACCGAATTCAGCCCGCCGGGCTGACATTAAGACGGTATTATCCAACTCCTTCGGTTTTGGCGGGACCAACGGTTGTCTGGTAATAGGCAAGTACCAGTAAAACCGCAGCGGGTTCCCGATTTTTACCATTTCAGGCATTCTAAACATTGAAACTCCACAGGTAATCTGTATAAAGAGTTTAAAATTATTGCCGATCTGTTATACAGGAGGCCTCTGGAGGCGGGGCAAAAGCATCAGGGTGGGGTTGCCTCTCCCTTTTTCCTTCATTAAATCTTTAATCATCATTCTCTCCCTTCCACCGCCAGTTACCCCGAAGTACCCGATCCGGGCGGGGCAGGACCTGGAGTGTATTTACATTGTTCGCTATATATGGTAATAATACTCTTGTACGAATACCTGAAAATCCTGGTATATAAACTCGAGGAAATGAAGAATACAGGCTTGCCTTTATTCCATCACATTCGGAGGCAGCCGGGGAAAGTATGTTTTGCATTCATGTTTGGCATGATGCTGTACCAGGTAGTTTAGGGTATAATAAAGTTAAGACGTGTTGAAAGGTGGAAGGATATGTCAGAGAGACATGAGCTGTTGAAGGGTAATATTGATTCCCTGCTGCTTTGCCTTATTAGCAGTCAGCCAATGTACGGATATCAGATAATTAAGGAATTGGAAGACCGCAGTCAGGGTTATTTTAAGTTTAAAGAGGGCACCCTGTATCCCGCCCTGCACCGGTTGGAAAAAAGTGGGTTGATCGTCGGCAAATGGAAATTGTTGCCCAACGGACAGCAAAGAAAATATTATTATATAACCGACAAAGGAATGGAATCTCTGGTTGAGAAAAGGAGCAGTTGGAACGATTATTTCAACGCAATGAACCTGATAATACAGGCGGAGTAAAATTGACGAATTGGCCTTATCCTGGATCAGGATAGGGTCATTTTTTATCACTGGTAAATCGTGAATTCCCGCGAGGTAACAGATTGTCAACCATAATCGAAGAGTATCTGAACAGCGTTGAAAGTGAGCTGAGATTAGAAACACCGGCTGAGAAGTCCGAAATAATCACCGAACTGGCCAACCACATCCAGGATGAAGTCCAGGATTTACAAAACAATGGATTGCGTGAGGATGAGGCTGCCAGCACCTGCATCCGCCTTCTGGGTTCAGCCAAGACAGTTGCCCGGATGATCTACGAGGCTCACAGCCAGGGAACATGGCAGCAGGCCTTGATGGCTTCTCTTCCCCATATCCTTTTCGGTCTTATCTTTTTGCTCAACTGGTGGAAGGGCATCGGGCCGGTATTAATCACCCTTATTGTGATATTGAGCGTAACCGTCTATGGATGGTGGCATCGAAGGACCACCTGGCTTTTTCCCTGGATAGGTTATTCTCTTCTGCCTGTTGTAATCGCTGGGCTGTCGCTGCTATATTTACCCAAAGGATTGGCATGGCTGGCAATTATTATTTATTTGCCACCAACCTTATGGCTATTATTCCGCATCATGAGTCAGACTATTAAAAAGGATTGGTTGAACCTGTCTTTGATGCTGCTGCCGATGCCGTTTATCATAAGCTGGTTTATTGTAGCAGACTGGAGATACGGCTTTGGCCCGGATTCTTTAATAAGCTCAGGGCCTCATCAAGCCTGGATCGGAGTTAGTTTTTTAGCGCTGGCTTCCGGAGTTATCAGTTTCGTCCGTATCCGGAAAAGATGGCTAAAGATTCTGGTGCTGTTTTTGGCTGGAGCAATCACGCTGGGGCTGGTCTACTCTTTTGCCTGGGGAAGCCTGTCGTTCATCAATCTGCTGTTATTAATACTGCTTCTGGTGAGTATATTCCTGGTGCCGGCTTTACTGGAAAACGGCGTTCGCTCAGGCAAATGGGGAAAGATATTCGAACACCCTCCCATGTCGTAGATATCTTTCATAGGGTGGCTGAATTATGTCGGACATAGCCATTGTTACAGACAGCGTATCCTGCCTTAACAGAGAACTTCTGGATCAATATAGCATCGAAGTGATACCATTTACTCTTTTTGCCGGCGGCAAGGCCTACCGTGATGGCGTGGATATTACCACTACTCAGGCCTATGAGTTGTTTTTAAAAGATCCTGATTCTTTTAAAACAGCGCCATCCACTCCCCGTGATTGTCTTGCGGTATTTCAAAAGATAAGCCAGAAGGCCAAAAACATTCTCCTAATTACCGTATCCACAAAAATAAGCACATTTTTTAACGTTGCCAGGATTGCCAGGGAGTTAGCTCAAGAAGAACTGAAGGAAACCCGCATCGAGATAATAGATTCCCAAACAGCCGCGGCAGCCCAGGGGTTTGTGGTGCTGGCAGCCGCGCGCGCAGTCGAAAGCGGTAAAAACTTCGAAGAAGTAATCGAAGCCGTCCGTGATATGATACCCAGGGTTAATGCCATAGTTCTTCTGGAAACTGTCCGTAATGTTTATCGTTCAGGCAGAGTGCCGAAGATTGCTGCTCAAGCCGCATCGGTATTGAATATACACCCTCTATTTTCTCTTTATGGATCGGTCAATTTCGTCACTGCCTCCATGAGTAAAAAAATTGGTATACAGCGCATGCTTAAGTTTATGAGAAATAAGGTGGATGGCAATCCGGTACATTGCGCGGTGATGCACGCCTACGCGCCGGAAGAGGCACAGGCTTTGCAAAAGCGGATAGCACTGGAATTTAATTGCGTGGAACTCTGGGCAAGTGAGTTTAGCCCCATCATGGGTTACGCTACCGGCACGGGTACCCTGGGTGTGGCGTTTTATGCAGATTTTTAGAGACGTCCGGTTATTACAAAAGAGCCTGGGCCCGCTTCCTCAACCAGTGAGAAAACCATTTCTAATCGTCCTGAGCGGCCTGCCTGGTACAGGTAAGTCCTACTTCAGCCGGGAATTGGCCCGAAGAATGCCTCTGGTGATTCTTGAGAGCGATGCCTTACGGAAGGTCCTGTTTCCCAGTCCCAAATATACCTGGCAAGAGAGTGCCCGTCTTTTTGAGACCTGCTACCGCTTGATCGATTGGCTTCTCAAGGAGAGGATTTCCCTGATACTGGACTCTACCAATCTTTATGAGCGGCACCGCAGACAGTTGAAAAGAATAGCAAAGGAAAATCAGGCTGGATTTATTCTGGTTAAACTGGAAGCTCCTTCTGAGGTAGCCCGGGAGCGTCTGGCAGCCAGGATGAGAGACCCATCTAATCGGTCGGATGCCGATTGGGCAGTCTATCAATCGATGAAACTGAGGGCTGAAAAGATCCGTCAAAAACACTATATTGTCGATACCACTGGAGATATTGATACAATTATTGATAAAATCGTTAGAGAAGCGATGAATTAAAGGAGTATTAATGGAGATTCAAGTAATTACCGGAGACATCAAAAATATTAAAAGCGACGCAGCGGTTATCTGTCAATTTGAAGACAGCGGCGAACTGGATAATGATAAAGCCGTCCTGGACCAGGCGCTGGATGGCGTTATATCGCGACTGATCAGCAGCGGAGAGATAAAAGGAAAATATAAAGAGTCGACCGTGATTTATACGCTGGGCGAACTTGATTTTCCCAAGCTGGTAATCCTGGGGCTGGGTAAAAAAGCCGAACTGAACTGTGAAAAGGTCAGAGTGTCGATAGCCGAGGTGATCAGATCACTGCGTTCTAAAAACGCAGAAGTGATAAGTCTGGAAGGCGATGGATTCGCTGCCGGCGGCATCGGGCTGGAATCAATCGGCCAGGCGATCGCCGAAGGGGCGGTCCTCGGGTCATATACTTTCCGGAAGCACCTGACCCGGGAACCTGACCACAAGGATATCAAATTAGTTAACATAATTATTGCATCCAAACCTGAATCAGAGGTAATGGAAAGGGGCTGCCGGAAAGGAATAATACTGGCGGAAGCCGCTAACCTGGCCAGAGACATGGGAAACGAGCCGGCTAATGTCATGACTCCGACTGCTCTGGCTGGAATAGCCATGGAAATCGCCAGGAATAACAATTTGAAGGCTAATATCATAGACCAGGACGAGATGAAGACACTTGGCATGGGAGGCCTGCTGGGAGTGTCCCAGGGCAGCGCTCAGCCTCCCAAGCTGATCGAATTGACCTATAAGGGAAGGAAGAGTGATGAGATAGATATAGCCCTGATAGGGAAGGGCATCACTTTTGATTCCGGTGGTATTTCGATAAAACCCTCAGATAATATGGGAGAGATGAAGGGGGATATGGCAGGAGGAGCTTCTGTAATCAGCGCTATGAAAGCCATCGCCTGCTTGAAGCCTGAAATCAACGTTACGGCGATTGTTCCGGCCACGGAAAACCTGCCCAGTGGAATTGCCATGCGGCCGGGGGATATTATCAGGATTATGAACGGGAAGACCGTTGAAATAATTTCTACAGATGCCGAAGGACGGTTAATACTTGCTGATGCCATAAGCTACGCCCGCAAGATGGGGGCTAAGAGAATTGTGGATGTAGCAACATTGACCGGTGCCTGTCATATTGCTCTGGGAGACTACTGCACCGGGACTTTCGGTAATAACCAGGATCTTATCAATCAGGTCATAGCGGCAGGGGCAGAGGCCGGTGAGTGCATGTGGCAGCTTCCCATGAATGAAGAATACCGCGAACAAAATAAAAGCGATGTTGCGGACATCAAAAACACCGGGGGAAGATATGGTGGAGCGATTACGGCGGCCTGGTTCCTCCGCGAGTTTGTAGACATGGTCCCCTGGGTACATCTCGATATTGCAGGTACTTCCACAACGGACAGGGACCGCGGTTACCTGGTGAAAGGCAATACGGGCATACCGGTACGCACTCTCGTCAATCTGGTATTATCCCTGGCAAAGTAATTACCTGGACCGGGTGTGGGGTTTCTGTGTATCATTTTTTGAAATGGTTAGCCAGATTAGTGGTGCTGCTTGCTATCAGCTACAGGGTACAGGGACGGGAGAATGTTCCCGCCCAGGGCCCGCTGCTGGTTGTAGCCAATCACGTCAGTGTAGCTGATCCGGTATTGATAGGCATCAGTCTCAACCGGCGTGTGGTTTTTATGGCCAAAGAGGAGCTGTTTACAAACTGGTTCTATAGCTATATTATCCGCTCTTTCGGAGCTTTCCCGGTCTCACGCGGGCACTCTAGCAGAGACGCCTTGCGCCAGGCTGTCAGGATATTGAAAAGAGGAGGAGTGCTGGGGATGTTTCCTGAGGGAAAACGCAGCACCGATGGATGCTTGATGCCCCCCATGGATGGGGCCGCGCTGGTAGCCTGTCATACTCGTTCCCGGGTCCTGCCGATAGGCATCATTGGTTCGGAAGTCATCCGCGGATACGGCTGGATCTGGCGCCGGCCAAAAGTCACCATGGTAATCGGTCGACCTTTTTATCTTCCGGGACCGGAGCCCGCTTTAAAGAAGGAACAGCTTCCCGAGTCCTCCCGTATGATAATGCAGAATATTGCGGCTCTTTTGCCGGAAAAGCAGCGCGGAGAATATTCAGGTCTGGAAATATCCAGGATGGTGAATGAATGTGAAAATAATAATAAAAAAAGCCAGTGAGACCGGTTTCTGTTACGGCGTCCGGAGGGCCATCAGCATTATGGAAAAAGCCGCTGCGGAGCACGGCCGTCTGGAGACACTGGGGGCGGTCGTCCATAATGAACAGGTTACCCGGCAGCTGAATGAGGCCGGTGTTAGCGTTGTTAATAACATCGAAGAGATCAAAAGCCAGGTGGCTGCGATCAGTGCTCATGGGGTGAGTCCCCTGGTAGAGGCGCAACTGCGAGAAAAAGTGCGAGAGGTCATCGATACTACCTGTCCTCTTGTCAGACGAGCCCAGAAGGCGGCCCAAAAACTGGCTGAAGCCGGCTTTTGGGTTGTGATTTTTGGAGAAGCCCAGCATACGGAGGTGAAAGGGATACTGGGTTGGGCCCGGGAAAAGGGAACTGCGGTATTAAGTGCCGGAGATATGGACTTATCACAAAAACTGCCAAACAAGATTGGGATTATCTCGCAGACCACGCAGATACCTGAGAGATTTATTCATTTTGTTAAAGAAATAGTAGATTTGACCCTCAACGAAAATGCCGAGCTGCATATAATTGATACCATATGTCGTGACGTCCGTCAGCGCCAGGCGGCCTCACTGGAACTGGCAGGACAGGTCGATCTGATGCTGGTAGTCGGCGGACATTCCAGCGCTAATACCAGGCGCCTGGCAGAAATATGTTCCAGTATCACGGAAACCCATTTAATCGGCTCTGCTGAAGAAATAAAGCCCGGGTGGCTTGAGGGGAAAAAGGCGGTGGGTGTTACCAGCGGGACCTCCACTCCAGACTTTATAGTCGACGAAGTGGTCAAATGCCTGGAGGTAATGACTGATACAGAACGGTAATTCGTTAAGTCATTTTGTTCATGCAGGCTGAAACGGGTATCCCGGGACAACCCAAAAGGCCGGACTCAGAGCAAGCACGTAGCTGCCGGTATGCTCATTTTGCAAGTTCTCTTTCCAGGGAAGATAAGTTGATGATGGCGATTGCGCCTTAATCGGTTTTCAATGACAGGCAGGTGGTAGTGCGGACGATTCCGGAAATGGGATGGATCTCTTTGGTTACCAGGTCTCCAATTTCGTTTAAATTTTCAGCCTCGATTATAGCAATAATATCATAAGGGCCCGTGACGTAGTCTATTGACGTCACACCCTTGAGCTGCCTGATGTTATTTAATATCTCTTTGTTCCTTCCGGCAGCGGTTTCAATTAATATAAATGCTTTAGCCGGCATTGCTCCATCCTTAATTCAGCCGGTATCCAGGCCTTATCCTGGCCCCTGATTAAACTATATTCAATTTATCAGGATACCAAATATATCAGCTTTAAAGCAAATAGTTTTTTCAGATACTGATTTGGTCCGGTTAAGATTTGTCTTTAGAAAGGTTTAAGGAAGCATTAGAAAACTATTGACAATGAAAAGATAGTGCTGTAATATAAGATACGAATTTGTGATATATGTCACATTGTGACTATAATCATAAACTGGCAGATGATCACGGCGATTTCTAAGAATAAAAGCTTAAGGAGTTGCAATGTCTATCGAAAGTAATAAAGAAATCGTCCGCCGTATCCTGGAATATGATGGAGCCAGATTGCTCAAAGAGGATGGTTACCGAAATAGTCCTTATCATTCTGCCACCTACATGGACCATGGATCTCTGGGTGACTCGAACCTGGAGCAAATTTCTCAATATAACTTAGCCCTTGCACAAGGATTTCCGGATTTTAAATTTACCATCGAAGACATGGTAGGAGAGGGTGACAGAGTTGCTGTCAGGTACCGTTTTGACGGCACTCATACAGGCGAATATATGCACATACCTCCCACAGGAAAGAAAGTCTTTATAAAAAACCAGGGTTTTTTCCTGATAAAAGACGGCAAGCTGGAAGAAAGCTGGCGCATTTCTGATATGCTCAACTTCTTGCAGCAGATGAGGATATTTCTTTAGGTTCCAAATCAATCTATATAGCGGAGATTTTCCGGGTTATTGCCGGATTTTTATAAAAATATAGCAGGTTCCCATCGGCTAGATCGAACTGAATAGACCGTTCCAAGACCCGTGTTCTCAAGTTGACAGTCATTTCAGGATAAGGTAAAATTTGCCATGGCGGTTGGAAACTAGAGGAGGAACGGCTATGATTGAAATGACTGTTGACAGCATTCGAGTTAGCCTGATGAATTACCAGCGAGTGGTGATTTTGAAAGAAAAGACCGCAGAGAGATATTTACCAATTTGGATAGGACCTTCTGAAGCTGACGCTATCGCTGTAAAGCTGCAGGGTGTAAGTGTTCCCAGACCATTAACTCATGATCTGCTGTGTTCTATGATCGACGCTCTTGGAGCAACGATAAGCAGCATCGTGATTAACGATCTTAAAAACGACACCTTCTTTGCTAAAATCCTTCTAAGCGTTGATGGAGAGCAAATGGAGGTTGATTCCCGTCCGAGCGATGCACTGGCGCTGGCCGTGAGGGCGGAAGTACCTATCTTTGCGGAAGAATCGGTGCTGGATAAAGCGGGTATTTTACTGGATAGAGAGACCGGGAAGCCGGTGGGCGCCCTGGACTCAAGCGGTAAAGATGCCGATACCAAAGTCAGTGATGACGAAATGAAGAAAATGTCCGCTTTCTATGATTTCATAAACACTCTTGATTTGGAGGACTTCGACAAGCGTAAATCTTAAACCTCCTGGATTGGAGTTAAGGTTGTCTGAAGAGGACCTTATAAAGCAGTTAAAGTGTTCATCTAACTTATCCGAATGTGAAGTCTGTGGAAGACTGTTTAACAAAGAAGATATAAATGTCCTGGGTCACGAAGAGGAAATGTGGGTACTCCAGATTAGTTGCAGCGCCTGTCATTCACAATCACTGCTGGCAGCTCTAATCGATGAGGAGGGATATACGGAACCAACTCCAGGGGGTCCGTCTCCAGTAGAAGGCCTCTCGGACCTTATGGAAACTGAAACCGAAAAGTTCAAAGACGTCATAATAACTTCAGATGATGTTCTGGACATGCATAACTATCTAAATGGGTTTCAGGGCGATTATCCGGGACTCTTTGATTAATAAAATCGAAATGTAAGGAGACATAATAGAAGCTGGAGATTCACCAGCTTCTATTCTTGTAAAGTTTTTACAATCCTATTCGATGTGCCAACGAACATTCGTAACTGATATCCGGATTTAAAATGGAAAAATGGGGAACGGCTGCTCGGCTAATAGGTGTAGGGTTTTATATCAGCGCCTGTATAGTGGGCGGCGTGCTGGGAGGACTATGGCTGGATCGAAAGCTGGATTCTGAACCTGTATTTGTGTTATTGGGGCTGGTGTTGGGTCTGGTAGCTGCCTTTTGGGGGGTTTACCAAATGCTGATACCTTTTATGAAAGAATATAAATCAGATAAAAAGCCGGACAACAAGCGGGAGAGGAGATAACCGGTGGCAAAGAAAAGAATATTAGGTTGTTCTTTCCCGGTACTTATTGGAATTACAGTTGTTCTCCTGTTGTTAATGTTATTCGGCATCATTACTGGTCCTATCGGCCAAAACCTCGCTGAACAATTCCCCGCGTTAGCGCCCATTGCCAATTTGGGTCCTGACTGGCTGCATGTCGAAAAACCGGAGCCTGTGCTATCCCCCGGCGTTATCACCCGTATCGGCGGATTTCCGATCACCAATACCATGATCACCGCCTGGATTACTATCATTATCCTGGTAGTAGTATCTTTTCTGGCTTTCAGAAAGCCCAAAATCGTTCCTTCCGGTCTACAAAAGGTCATGGAATTCATTTACGGAGCCCTCCTGGACTTCTGTAACAGCGTAGCCGGAGAGACAAACGGCCGCCGTTTTTTTCCTTTCGTGGCTACCATATTTTTATTCGTGATCACCAACGCCTGGTTGGGGCTCCTGCCTTTCTATGGTGATGCCTTATGGATCATTGGTGAGGATGGGCATCACTTGCCACTGCTCAGGGCAGCCAATACCGATATCAATGTACCTTTAGCACTGGCTATATTCGCCTGGGTTTCCATTGAGACTTTCGGTTTAAGGGCCAACGGTTTTCTGCCATATATGAAGAAGTTTCTAAATTTCAAGCGCCTGGGAGCCGGACTGGTCAATCTTTTCAAGGGTAAGATCAAGACAGCCTTCGGCGATATTATTTTTGGGGTTATAGATGCTTTTGTGGGTATTCTGGAAGGTGTCAGCGAAATAATCCGTCTGGTGAGCTTCACCTTCCGTCTTTTTGGCAACATGACAGCGGGGGAAGTCCTGATTCTGGTGGTAGCTTTCCTGGCCCCTCTGATTCTGGGGTCCGTCATATACGGGATGGAGCTGTTTTTCGGGTTCTTGCAAGCTCTGATTTTCGGTGGTTTAACTCTGGTGTGGATGAATATGGCGATAGAGAAGCACGGGGATGAACAACATTAAATTACGGATCTATCTGAAATTTGACTAATATTAAAGGGGGATCTTGTAATGACAGCGGAAACTTTTCAACTATTAGCTGCTGGTTTATGTATGGGCCTGGGAGCGATCGGGCCTGGCATCGGTATCGGCATCCTGGCGGCTGGAGCTTTGCAGGCCATCGGACGCAATCCTGATGCCCGGGGACCTATCTTCACCAATATGATCATCACCGTCGCCCTGGCTGAAGCCGTAGCTATTTATGCTCTGGTCATCGCCATTATCATCTTGTTTGTAGCTGGTTAAATAAATAAGGATTCTCAAGAAACGGATTGAGATAGGTGCCTGTTAGTATTCGGAGCTATTTACATCCGTATCGCCTGTATTGGGAAACAGGAGGATAAGTTGGGACAATTAGGAATAAATTTGCCGGTCCTTATATCGCAGTTAATTAGCTTTCTGATTTTGTTCGGTTTGCTTATTTTCGTAGCCTATAAGCCACTGCTGAAGATGATTGATGAACGCTCTAAAAGGGTAAAGGAAAGCCTGGAGCAGGCGGAAGCGGTCAAAGACCAGTCCCTGAATGCCAGAGAAGAAGTCAAGAAACAGCTTCAAGCTGCTGCTATACAGGGTCAGGAGATCATTGCCCGGGCCACCCAGACCAGTGATGAAATCCGGGCTCGAGCCCAGGACCTGGCCCGCAAAGATGCCGAAGCTATTATCGAACAGGCACGCCAGGCTGTTAAAGCTGAACGCGACCAGGCTATCGACGAACTGCGGCAGGAATTTGCCGATTTGACTATTATTGCCGCTAGCAAAGTCATCGGAGAATCTCTGGATAAGCAGTCCCATAAAGAGCTTATTGACAAAGTCCTGAGAGAAAGCCGGACATTAAATAAGGGATAATACAACGGAGTAAAAGTTGGCAGAAAGTACATTACTGGCAAAACGCTTCTCACAGGCCGCTTTTGAAATCGCCCTGGAGAATATGGAAATCGATAAATGGCAGAGCGATCTGCAAAGACTTGCCATTCTGGCACAGAATGAAGAATTCGTGGTGGTAATGGAAAATCCTCGGTTTCCATTTGAAGATAAGTCCGAATTACTGAAGAAGCAACTCCAGGGGGTCAGCCGAAAAGCATTGAACCTGGCTTTTATTCTCACCAGCGAGGGCAATTTCGGGCTGATAAAAGATGTATATTCCAGGTTTCAAGATCTGGTTGATGAACATCGGGGCATTGAAAAGGCCGAGATAACCACTGCTATTCCCCTCTCAGAAGATGAGAGAATTGAAATGGCCCGGCGGATTGGAGAGATTACTGGCAAGAAAATCATACTCTCTGAAAGAGTTGATCCGGATATTATCGGAGGAATTATCGCCAGGGTTGGCGGGAAAATACTGGACGGCAGTACCCGCAGCCAGTTAGCCGCTTTAAGAAATGAATTGATTAACAGGGGCAATTGATTCGCAATGAGAGGAACGGGCCTCGAATATTGCCGGGTCGTATTTGCTATACAATAAAGTAGTGAAAACTAAAATATTTTAGGAGGAAAATTACACATGCCCGAATCTGGTATTACTTCTATGATGGAGGAGAAGAGAGTCTTCGAACCTCCAAAGGAATTGGCCAAGAAAGCTTATATAAAAAGCATGGCCGAGTATAAGAAGATTTACAAACGATCTGTAGACGATCCTGAAGGTTTCTGGGGCGAACTGGCAAAGGAAAACCTGGACTGGTATAAAAAATGGAATAAGGTACTGGTTGAAGATTTTCCCAAGGCCAAGCATTCCTGGTTTGTTGGCGGCAAGATTAACGTTAGCGTCAATTGCGTCGACCGCCACTGCAAGACCTGGCGCCGCAACAAAGCTGCCATTATCTGGCAGGGAGAACCTCTTGAAGAGAGCAAGACACTGACCTATCAGCAACTCTACCACGAGGTCAACAAATTCGCCAATGTCCTGAAAAAAATGGGTGTCAAGAAGGGCGACAGGGTTACCATCTATCTGCCCATGATTCCAGAGCTGCCCATCTCCATGTTGGCCTGTGCCAGAATCGGTGCTATCCATTCAATCGTCTTTGGCGGATTCAGCGCTGAAGCTCTGCGGGACAGAATTGCAGATTGTCAGGCTTCTCTGTTGATCTGTGCCGATGGTTACTACCGCAACGGCAAGACCGTAGCCAGCAAAAACAGCGCCGATGCAGCCATGGCGGCCAATCCCACTATCAAAAACGCCATTGTAGTCAAACGGGCCAATGTCGAAGTCGCTATGAAGGAAGGCCGCGATCTGTGGTGGCATGACCTCATGGCCGAGCCGGATATTAAGCCCGAATGTGAACCAGAAGTTATGGATGCTGAAGACCCGCTCTTTATTCTGTATACCAGCGGCAGCACCGGTAAGCCCAAAGGCGTGGTCCATACTCAGGCCGGCTATCTACTGTACGCCCTTCAGACCACCAAATGGACTTTCGATCTGAAAGATGAAGATATCATGATGTGCACCGCCGATATCGGCTGGATCACCGGACACTCCTACTGCGTCTATGGTCCGCTGGCAGCCGGCGGTACCTCACTTATCTTCGAAAGCGTCCCCACCTATCCCAAGCCGGACAGATTCTGGCAGATCATTGAGCAGTATAAAGTGAATATCTTCTATACCGCTCCTACTGTCATTCGTTCTCTGATGAGAGAGAGCATTGACTACGTAAACTCTCATGACCTGTCCTCTCTCCGCATTCTGGGCAGTGTTGGCGAGCCGATTAATCCCGAAGTCTGGATGTGGTACTACGAGAACATCGGCAAGAGCAAGTGCCCCATTGTGGATACTTACTGGCAGACAGAGACCGGCGGCCATGTTATAACTCCTCTGCCGGGAGCCATTCCACAGAAACCGGGTTCCGCTACTGTCCCGTTCCCCGGCATCGTTCCCGCCATTCTCAGGCAGGACGGCACCGAAGCCGAGGTCAATGAAGGCGGTTATCTGGCCATTAAGCGACCCTGGCCTGGACTGATGCGCCGTATCTGGGGCGATGATAAAAACGATCCCAAGTCCTTCTATGAGAAGTATTTTGTCCAGTTCCCCAACGTTTACACTGTGGGCGACGGCGCTCGTATGGATGAAGACGGTTACATCTGGTTGATGGGCCGCATCGATGATGTCATCAAGGTTTCCGGACACCGCATTGGCACGGCTGAGGTCGAAAGCGCTCTGGTCTCCTATCCCTCGGTCGCTGAAGCCGCCGTGGTAGGAATGCCGCATTCCATCAAGGGTGAAGGTATTTATGCCTACGTTACCCTGAAGAACGGAGTAAGCGGGACCGATGACCTGAAGAAAGAACTGGTTGCTCATGTCCGTAAAGTAATCGGCCCGATCGCCAGCCCGGACAAGATCCATTTTACCGATGCTCTACCCAAGACCCGCAGCGGTAAGATTATGAGAAGGATCCTGGTCAAGATCGCTGCCGGCGATACCAGCAATCTGGGTGATACCAGCACTCTGGCTGACCCCGCAGTTGTTGATGCATTGATCAAAGGCAAACAATAGATCCTGTAAACTCCACTCCTCCTCCCTTTCGCGAAAGGGAGGAGGAGTAAAGGAAAAGGTGGGAAAATGGCAACAAAAGGTCAAGATATTATTTCAGTGATTAAGCAGCAAATCGAGCAGTTCGGCATGGCGGTATCCATGACAGACGTAGGTACCGTGATAGAAGTGGGTGATGGTATCGCCCGCGTCCACGGGCTATCCGGCTGCAAGTATAACGAACTGCTGGAGTTCTCCGATAATATAATAGGCGTGGCTCTTAACCTGGAAGAAGACAGCGTTTCAGCCATCATCATGGGCGATTACTCCAGGATCAAGGAAGGGTCCGAGGTCAAGACTACCGGTAGAATCGCCGAAGTCCCCGTTGGCGAAGACCTTATCGGCAGAGTAGTCGACCCGCTGGGTCGCCCGCTGGATGGGAAAGGCCCTATTAAAGTTAAACGTACCCGGCCTATCGAAAGAATCGCTCACAATGTTGTTGCGCGTGCCTCCGTTAACACTCCGGTACAGACCGGCATTAAAGCCATCGACAGTCTGATTCCTATCGGCCGCGGACAGCGTGAGTTAATCATCGGTGACCGCTCTACCGGTAAAACGGCTGTTGCCCTGGATACTATCATTAACCAAAAAGGGCAAAACCTGATCTGCATTTATGTGGCCATCGGACAGAAAGCTTCCAAGGTTGCTCAGGTAGTTGGCGCTCTGGAGGAGAACGGAGCAATGGAGCATACCATCGTAGTAATGGCCAACGCTTCCGATTCTGCCGCTTTGCAGTATCTGGCCCCCTATGCCGGGTGTGCTATGGGTGAAGAGTTCATGGAGAACGGTAAAGACGCTCTTATTATATATGATGACCTCTCAAAGCATGCCTGGTCTTACCGCCAGATTTCTTTGCTGCTACGCCGCCCGCCGGGACGGGAAGCCTATCCTGGCGACGTATTTTATCTTCACAGCCGTCTGCTCGAAAGGGCTGCCAAGCTGTCTCCAAAATACGGAGGGGGCTCTTTGACCGCTTTGCCGATCATCGAAACACAGGCAGGCGATGTTTCCGCCTACATACCTACAAATGTAATCTCCATTACTGACGGTCAGATCTTCCTGGAAGCTGATCTTTTCAATGCCAACGTGCGTCCGGCTGTAAACGTAGGTCTTTCGGTCTCCCGCGTCGGCAGTTCCGCTCAGACTAAAGCCATGAAAAAGGTAGCTGCCAGGTTAAAAGGTGATCTTTCCCAGTATCAGTCACTGGAAGCATTTGCGTCATTCGGAGGTGCTGAACTGGATAAAACCACCCAGGATCAGTTGAATCGGGGCAAGAGGATCATCGAAGTTCTTAAGCAGACGGTCTTCGTGC
>CAZELW010000002.1:1991-24512 GCA_964513135.1 uncultured Dehalococcoidales bacterium | reverse complement strand
TCAGGCCCTGGACCACCGGATGATGATTATAGCTCAATGAAATATTGCTTATCTCCAGCTTAACCATAGTTCCTGCTCATATCGGATAGATTCTTATACCGGTTGTTAAAAACTATTCACTTTGCCCTTTTCCCAAACCTGGTGCTTGCCGTATTATTAAAACACCGCCTTCTTTTTTCTTCTTAACAGGAACAGGAAGAAGGGAGCTCCCAGAAAGGCAGTGATCACGCCTACCGGTATCTCTGCCGGCGGCATTAGAGTCCTGCTGGCGGTATCGGCCAGAATCAGGAGGATAGCTCCGGCAAAGGCAGATAGTGGTAGTAGCGAACGGTGGTCCGGTCCCCAGATAAGGCGCACTGCGTGCGGCACTATGATCCCGACAAAGCCGATGGTCCCGACAAAGCAAACCGCCGCCGCCGTAATCAACGTGGAAGCTGCCAGAAGGATGAGTTTGGTGCGCTCGACATTGATCCCCAATTGCTGCGCCTGCTCTTCATCCAGTTGCATTACATTTAAGTGCCTGGAATAGATGAATATCGCTGCCAGTCCGACTATGACATATGGGGCGATCAGTTTGACCTGGTCCCAGTTGCTCAATGAAAATCGCCCCATTAACCAGGAGAGGATACCGGGCATCTTGTCATTAGATATAAGGGTGAGATAGGAAGTAACCGAAATGAAAAGTGAACCGATTGCCACGCCTGCCAGTATCAATGTGGTCACCGGCAGGGTTTTCCCCACCCGTGCAATTCCATAGACCACCGCTACCGCCGCCACCGCCCCCAGGAAAGCCAGCAGGGGAATAAAATAATGGCCCAGGAATACCCAGGGAAGTAAGAACCCTACCGCCGCCCCCAGCGCCGCTCCCTGAGCGACCCCGATCAGGTATGGGTCTGCCAGCGGATTACGGAATAAGCCCTGATAGGTGGCCCCGGCTACTCCCAGGGCTGCCCCGGCTATTCCGGCCATCATTATCCTGGGTAGCCGGATGCCCATCACGATCATATCCGTGGTGGAAGGCCAGTCGACGGAAATGTTGAGAATCAGATTTGATATCAGAATGCCCAGGTTTGAAACCAGTATATTCCAGACAGTCGTTACAGGAATGCGCACACTACCCACAGTCAGGGCCAGGACTATTACAGCCAGGCAGATCAGTGCCAGACCTCCGATTGAAAACAACCGGAAGCGCCAGCGCCGCTGGTAACTGGCCTGGATCCCGCTTAATCTATTAGACAATTCTGTAAAATAGTTGGCAGCCATTGGACCACCTTATGGAAAAAGTTCCGGATGTATTATTTTTGCGATTTGTTCCAGCCCGTCGACTGATCGGGGAGTGGTACGGCTGATAATGTCGGCATCGACCATGTAGACCCGGTTATTCTTTAGAGCGTCGGTAGCCTGGAAGCGGGGTTCGGTCTTTATGTAGTTGTAAGAATTGTCCTGAGTTCCCATGCTGCTCAAGACCAGGATGACCTGGGGGTTTCTCTGGATTACGGTTTCCAGGTCGATCTGGCTGTGGCCTTTGACGTCTGCCGCGATATTGGTTCCTCCTGCCATGGTGATTATGTCATCGATCAATGTCCCGTTTCCGGCAGTCCAGATTGGGTCGTGCCAGGTTACAAAAAAGGTCCGGTATTTCTCTTCGGATTCCAGCCCGGCAGTCCTGTCGGTGACCGCTTTAGTCCGGTTTCGCAGGCTGGCTATAAGGGATTCAGCCGATTCTGTCTGTCCGGCTGCCCGGCCGATCATCCCGATATCCGCAAGGATATCTTCCATGGTCGCAGGGTTGATAGCCAGTACGGTTATGCCGAGTCTCTCCAGCGCCGGAATCACGTCGGCTTCATGAAGACTGTCAGCCAGTATAAGGTCTGGCTCCAGCGCGACTACTTTCTCGATATCTATATTGCTGAATTGGGAGACCTGGATCTTGTCTTTGACTTCCGGAGGATAGTTGCAGTAGGTAGTCACGCCGATCAGCCGGTTCTCCAGTCCCAGTGCATAAACTATCTCGGTGTTGCTGGGCGAAAGGGAGATAATGCGCTGGGGTACGTTTTTGATCTGTACATTCCTGCCCAGGTCATCGATTATATCCCCTTGAGGCGCGCTGGTCTGACACCCGGCCATGGCTGCTAAACTTAACATAATAATTATAGATAATAAGCGCGCTATTTTCATCCTGGATATCCTCGTTATTTTCAAGAATTATTCCTTTCGGAATTGTTCCCTAAAATAAAATCCCCCTCACAATAAAGTTGAGGGGGATTTAGCAGTTGCCGGTTATATCCCGCCTCCTTTCCCGCGGAGGTATTCCTGGACTCAGCGTTCTGGCTTTCCCGGAATGACCGGGATTACAGCAGGCGGTACTGCGCCGGATTTTCACCGGCTTGCTCTCTGAGTTCCCTGTTATTTTATTTGATTATTACAATACAACATCTCCGGTCAACTTGCAACTGGTTTTTTTAAAGCATCGAGGCCTTTTTCTGTTATACCGTGTTTCTCTATCACGGCTGTGCCGGCGGAAGCCGGCATCCGGTAAATATCTTATTGATAATTTATGATTTCTACCCTATATTATCTTTTGTATACAGGGTAAGGAGTTATTGGTATCAGCAGGATGTCATCTGCAGGTCTCGTATGGCGAGAACGAAGAAGCGCCTTTCCCCTTTTTCCGTCATGCTGGAGGCCTGCAACGACTTCCTTAACTTCGCTGCCGCGAACAGAATAGAAAATCAGGGGGGTAAATATGAATAAAGCAGAAATACTGGAGTTTATTCGGGCCGTTCGAATCGCCTATGTAGCCACCGTGGAGGAGAGCAGACCGCATGTGCGGGCAATCGGTATTTATCGTGCGGATGATGACGGTATCCTTATCCAGGTCTGGAAGATAAAAGACATCCATAAGCAGCTTGAAAAAAATCCTGAAATAGAACTCTGCTTCGCAGACCCCCAAAAATCACTGCAGGTCAGGGTAAGCGGCAGGGCGGAACTGGTCGAAGACCTGGACCTTAAGAAGCAGGTTGTGGAGGACCGGCCTTTCATGAAGCCGGTAGTAGAAGCCAGGGGTTATGATGTGGTAGCCCTGTACCGGATAAAAGGCAAAGCTACCGTCTGGACGTTTCAGACCAACTTTGAGCCCAAAGCTTATATCGATCTCTAGAGAGTTGAAAACTCTGAAGAATCCCTGAGGGGAGCCCGGCTAACGTGCTGTATTAGAAGAGATGGCCCGGTAAACTTATCATGTAGCATCAGCGCTGGTTCGGAATTTGATAATGGCAATAATAATGAAAATTATTGCAAAGCCGGCCAGCGCTGCCATCTCCCAGACTACCGCACTTGCGTCCGCGCCGAAAAGCATCAGTTTGTTAAATCCGGCATTAGCCCAGCCGTGGGGTGTTATTTTGGCGATGAACTGCATCCACTGGGGCGTGATGAACAATGGCCACCAGCATCCGCCCAAAGGCGCCAGAATAAGGGACGTGATTACTCCGATCGAACCTGCGCTGCGCTCGGTCTTGGCCAGCGTAGCCAGCATCAGGCTGAAAGCTGCTGACATGATGACCATCAAGATTGAGATGCCGATGACCGCCCACGGCGCTGACCCGATATTTACATTGAAGACCAGGATACCCACTGTCCAGAATATGGCTATTTGCACCAGCCCTCTCAGGACTCCTCCCAGGTAAATTCCACCCAGAATAGACTCCCTCCTGGTTGATCCGGCCAGTAAACGCTCCAGAGTATGGTTTCTGCGCTCTCTGACGATGGACTCCGCGGACAGAGCGGCAGCAAAGAAGACAAACATCACCAGGTATCCCGGGACGACATATGATGCCGGGTTCAACGGCTGGATCTCTCCCACATTTTCCGTCTGATAGTTTATCAGGGATTGTCCTTCAGTGATTCCTTCCGGGTCCTGGAATATCTGCGCCAGGGCCTGTTGAATTTCTTCCTGACTGCCTCCACTCTGCGATTGCTGGTCGGTAAGTAAAGCGATTATGGCATTCATCTGGACGCGCTGGGCGCTGACACGGGAAATAATGCCCTGGGCCAGGCCGTTCAGGGCCATGCGGGTATCCACAGATTCTGCATGAGTGACTATCTCCAGATTGGTGCCTGAGCCCATCATTACCGCTTCGGTAAAATCAGCGGGAAAAGCCAGGAACCCGGTAATCCTTCCTGCGTTTACGTCTTCCATGGACTGATTGTAGTCCTGGTCCCAGATGATCTTTGGTTCACCGGGGTTGAGCTGGGATTCATCCCGGGTCTCCAGGGCCTGTATTATTTGCTGGCTGATGCCGTTGCTCTCCCTTGTTACCAGATGCAGTTCCAGGCGGATATCTTCCCCTCCCAGGTTCCCCAGCAGCAGGTTGAACATGGTGATGAACAGGAAAGGGAAGAGAATGAAGAAAAACAGCGCCATGCGGTCCGCCATAAATAGCCGCAGTTCTTTCAGGGCGATAAACCAGATGCGTCTCAAATCCATGGTTATTTACCTCCCTGCGTCGTCCGGAATAGAACGCGGCTGATCGCCAGACCGGCTGCGGCCACTCCCAGTAGCACGGCCAGGTTCATCCAGACGTCCGCCAGGTTGCCGCCTTCCGCGATAATGGTGCGGAAGGCATCATTGGCGTAGGTATTAATGGAAAACCGGCTGAGGGTGTACAGCAGCGTGCCCTCGGATATGGGGAAAAAGGTCCCGGATATCATCACCATCGCCATAGTGACAAAGACCGCGATCCAGACAGCCTGGTTGTCCGTGCGGGATATGGATCCAATGACCATGCCGATAGCGCTGGCCGAGGTGGAAAAGACCAGGGCTACTATCAGCGCCTCCAGGAATGAAAGTGGTGTAAAGAACTGGAAGACCAGATAAGCCAGTGCCAGTAATATCAGGGATTGCACGAAGCCGCGCGCCGCGTAGGCCAGGAATTTTCCCATGAAAAGCTGACCTGCCCTGAGACGGGTGGCGAGCAGTCTTTCCAGTGTCCCCTTTCGCCGTTCCTCCACCAGTGCCTGTGCCGAAAGATTCACGGCGAACAGTACAAACATGGTCAGGATGCCCGGTAGAAACTGGTTGACAGGGTCCGGGCTGCTTCCCACCGTCGTATCTGTAATTGTTACCACCGGGGCGGAAGCCTCGCGGTCAATGAATTTCTGGACGGTCATCTCGATGGTCTGCGGGTCGATGTTGCTGTCAGCCAGTGTGTCCTTGACCCGGGTCTGTATTTGTAGCTCCTGGCCTATTCTTTCAGCTTCCCCGCGTACTATGTTGGCGATTATCTGACCTGCTATTCCGCCGTTGCCCCGCTGCCTGAAGACCAGAGTCGCGGGTTGACCGGCTGCCAGACTATCGGAAAACCCCTGGGGAATATATAAAACCATCTGGATATCTGATCGCGAAAGTTTGCTGTCCGCTTCTGCGGCAGACAGTGTCTCGACGGTCAGTCCTTCATGTTCTTCCAGCCGCTGTATCAGGAGATTGGAATACAGGGCGCCGTTGTCCTCATTCACCAGGTAAGCCGTTCCGCTAAAACTTGGGTTTCCACCGAAAGCCCCCATTATCAGGGCGAAGATAGCGATTGGCAGGAGCAGGGCGAAGGCCAGGTCTCCCCGGTCTGCCAAAAAACTGCGGACTTCTTTTAGCGTGATAAATAGAGCTTTTTTCATGCTAGTCTCGCAGGCTCCGGCCGGTCAGCTTCAAGAAAACCGTCTCCAGAGTGGTATGTTCCGGGTCTCCGATCTGGCTTTTCAGCGCCCACGGCGTGTCCATCGCTATTATCTGGCCGCCGTCCATTATTGCGACCCTCCGGCACAGTCGATCGGCCTCCTCCATATAGTGAGTTGTATAAAGGATGGTCATGCCCCTTTTTTGTAATCCCTCGATGGTCTCATAAATGTTATTACGGGACTGAGGGTCGATCCCGACGGTCGGTTCATCTAAAAAAAGCATTTGAGGATGTCCCATCAGGGCTATCGCGAGATTCACCCGGCGCTTCATCCCACCCGAAAATTTATCCACCCGGCCTTTTTTTGCCCTGTCCGCAAGTCCCATCAGTTCCAGGTTTTCCATTGCCTGATCACGTGCCTCAGCACTGCTTAAGCCGGCCATTCGGCCGAAAAAGACCAGATTATCGTAAGCTGACATATCAGTGTATAGTGCCAGTTCTTGAGGGCATATCCCGATCAGTCCCCTGACATCCTCCGCATTATGCTTAATAGAGTAGCCGCCGATAATCACATCTCCTTGATCGGGAGAGAGAACGGTGGATAGAATTCGGATGGTGGTTGTCTTGCCGGCCCCGTTTGGTCCCAGGAGGCCGAAGATTTCTCCCTTTTCAATGTAGAAGGATACGCCGTTAACGGCTTTATTATCATTGAAACTTTTGTGTAAGTCTTTTGCGGTAAGAAACGCTTCTACCATCTCCGTGTGCCTCCTGAGAGCCTGGTTATTTCATCATGGCAGTCACTTCTGGCGCCTGTAGCCGGGGAAACCCGGTTCCCCTGGCCTGGCTGAACAACTAGCTATATGCCATTTTGTCGAATTATAGCAGTTTGAATAAATATGGGTAACCTGTCATCAGACGAGTCTTTACCTGGTCGAAAGGATAGAATACACCAACTTTTACCGGTCCCGGTCTGCTTTCCGCTTGGACCGGTTTTCATACCGGGAGTTTCCCGTTTTTTTACTCGGCCAGACCTGATGCCTCCCCTGTATTCATAATAATTTGATCAGCCGGTATAGTAAACTATACCTTACTCAATGAATACTCGTTGGGTTCAGCCCTGCCCTGACGTTCCGTGGGGGATGGAATTATGATCAGCAGGTTGATCTAACGGATGGCGGTATAAATCCCGGCGGCGCCGAAAAATAACGGCCGGTAAGCGACTTTCGTGAATCCGCTCTTTAAAAGCAGGTCTTCAAGCTCAGCGGGTGAATAATACCGGGAAGAAGATTCGGCCAGATAGCGGTAAGCAGCCTTGTTCCCGGAAAGCCAGGCGCCGACCCTGTAAACATACTGCCGCATATAAAAATGATATAGCTCCCGTATCACCTTCTGCCTGGGCTGGCTGGATTCAGCGATGACGCACCGGCCGCCCGGTTTCAATACCCTGACGATTTCCGCTAAATGCGCTTTCGCCAGAGGGTTTTTATAGGTCAGGTTGCGGAAAGCAAAAGATATCCCGATACAATCGAATTCAGCTTCAGGAAAAGGCATCTTCGCCGCCTCGCCCTGTGTAAACGAGATGTTCTTGCCGTGCTCCAGGGCAGCCTTTTGACGGGCTATATCCAGCATCGGCTGGCTGTAGTCAAATCCTTTGATGACCACGGGATAGTCGGCCGCTTTAGCGATGGTAATCGCCAGGTCGCCGGTTCCGCAGCACAGGTCGAGAATTTTTTGCGGGCGGGTTGCCAGGCATTCCTCCGCTGCCTTCTTCCGCCACCCACTATCCATGCCCCAGGTGATAAGGCGGTTGATCAGGTCGTACCGGGGAGGAATATCAGTAAACATGCTGTAGAGGGGCTTTGTGGGTATCATTTCATTTTGATTTGTAACCAAAGCACATCCTGCCGTATTTTTTCAGGTATCGATTTGTAAGCTTTCTAATTATGCTATGAATTTAGCTGCAATAAATCCGATGGCGACCAGCGCCTGCGTGGCCAGGACTACCACCACGTTGTTCCCCATCGCGGGTAGAATCTGGCCTATGTCATTTCCGAAAGACCCTCGTATTGCTTTTATTGCCAGAGGGACCGTCAGCAGGCCTATCAGGGTGTAGACCGGCATTAACCCTGTCAGTACCGCTCCGAGAATCCAGAGGTAAGTCAGGATTGTAAAAGAACTATAAACTACTGCCGCCCCTTTCTTTCCCATGGTAATAGGCAGGGTCTTTTTCATGGCTGTTTTGTCCGCTTCGATATCAGGGAACTCATTAAGGAGAAGGAGGTTTAATACCAGGAAGCCCGGAGGGATGGCGGCTATGAGGGCCGGTATAGAGTAATGCCCGGTCTGGATGAAGTAAGCCCCCAGGACCGGCAGGGTGCCCAGCCCCAGCCCCGGCGACCACTCGGGAAAATGGACTTTCAGTATTACCGGAGTATAAAGGAGGATGCAAAAAGCCCCCAGGATGATGATGGGCAGGATTCCCCAACCCATCGTTACCGTGAAATACACCGCAATGGGCAAAGCCAGTATAAAGCAGGTTATTCCGTACCAGAGCACCTGTTTTGGCTTGAGCTTACCCGAAGGCAGGATGCCGCTCCCGCCGCTGAATGGGGTTTTCAGCGTCTTTAAGTCCACTCCGCTCTTGTAATCAAAATAGTCGTTCAATACATTGACGCTGATATGGCAGAGAAGCATCCCGATAAGCGCCAGGATAGCATGAATAATATTGACCGGGCCTTCATACCATGCTACGACGGTGCCGAGAATAACCAGAATCACGGGTAATAACAAATACTGCGGCCGGGCTTCTAATATCCAGGTTTTTAAACTGAATGCGTGTTTTCTTTTTTGTGCGGTGTATGTTAACGCCAACTAATGGTTCCTGCTTTAGACCAATAATTTATGTAGATTCGGGATTGACTGTTACCTGGTCACCCGTTTTGACCTGTAAAAGTGCGGCAGCGCTGCCATTGGGCACTGCGATCTCCAGGTAGCCGCTGCTGCCGACGAGCGCCGCTGGCCCCTCTGAATCGGCATAATTCTCGGCCAGCCCCCGGACAACATGATCACTCACTACAATGGTAGCGGATTGGCCGGTCTCTGACAAGTCGCTTTCTTTAATATTGGTTATCAGGTTTCCGAAATGATCGATATGCATGACCTGGCCGGTAATCATGCCATCCTGTTTAAGTGGGCGAGGTATGGGGAAGGCAGTTACTGTATCCACACTGTCTCCCAGGCTGGAAGCCATCAGCCCCAGAGAAAGCCGCGCGGCTACCGGCGCAAATATATCCCGGCCGTGGAAGGTCCGGCTGACCGGTTTAAGCCAGTACTTCGATTGAGTGATCACGTAGGCCTGCATTTCCGGGCCTGTCTTCACTCTTCGGTCGCCAGGTACCGGTTCGGGCGAAAAAGCATCGATAATGTAGCTGAAAACACCGTTGTCAGGTCCCACAAAATGAGCTTTGGGAGTCTTTAGTATAATAGGCCGGCGGTCTGTCCCCACACCCGGGTCTACCACTACCAGATGCACAGTATAGGAAGGAAAATAGCTGTAGGCAGTATTGAGAGTGAAGGCCGCTTCCCGGATGTCCTGCGGCCGGATATCGTGGCAGAGGTCAACGATGGTAGCTTCAGGGTTGATGCTGTATATTACCCCTTTCATGGCTGCCACATAGCCGTCCGCTAAGCCGAAGTCGGTTGTCAGGGTGATGAATGTGCCCATTAATATTAAGTATAAGATTATTTTCTCCGGTTTCCTAGTGTATTTGTTCCCATTGTTGGCGTTCCCGGAGTAAGGTCAATTCATTATTCAAGTCCATTGCGGATTTGGTCCGGAATTTAGCCGAATTCATCAGGACCACTCGGCCAGCAATTCGGTAACTCTAGATACTGGTAGGGAGATGAAAAGCGATATTAGCTATTTACCGTACTCAACCGGATTATAAGGCGGTTCCGCTTCTTTTGGAACAATAGAAAATCCTCTTTCTCCGGATTGGACTTTCCTGAAAAAGAGGATTTTTCAGCGCCTTGTGAAGCGGCTCAAAGGGGACCCATTGCCGGTTCCCGGCTTAACCGAGTCTGAGCGCCAGCATGGAAATTATCACGAAAAGGACCGCCAGGATAATGGTAAGCTGGAACAGAGTCTTTTCAACGCCTCTCCGGGTGCGGTAAACCGTATCGGCCTGGCCGAAAATACCTCCCAGTCCGCCTCCCTTGACCTGGAACAGAATGGAGAGTATCAAAGCCACTGCTACAATGATGATTGCGATACTAAAATAAACTGACATCCGCTATTTCCCCTCTATCTTTTTTACTAATAATTCCTGGACCAGATTGGCATTGGCGCGGCCTCTGGTTGCTTTCATTACCTGGCCTACCATGAACTTGACGGCCTGGGTTTTTCCGGCCTTGTAATCTGCCACTGGCTGAGGATTCGCCGCAATGACCTTTTCAACCTCGGTTTCGATTTCACTGGTATCGGTAATCTGGCTTAACCCCTGCTGCTTGATAATGTCATCGGCTTTTTGGCCGGTATTGAACATCTGCTCAAAGACTGTTTTGGCGCTGGTACCGCTGATTTCACCTTTTTGCACCAGGTCGACCAGACGGCATAACTCCTCTGGCTTGACCCGTGTGTTATTTATATCGGTATTGGTGGCGTTTAACAGCCGGGTGAATTCGCCGATCATCCAGTTGCTTACAGCTTTAGCTTTTACCGGTGAGTCGTCACCCTGCTTCAGGCAGCTTTCATAATATTCCGCCATGGCTTTGGACTCGGTCAGCAGGTTTGCATCATATAAAGGCAGTCCGTACTGGAACATAAACCGGTCGCGCCGGGCTTCCGGCAGCTCCGGTAGTTCTGCTCTCACTTTATCGACCCATCGCTGTTCGATACAGAGCGGAGGCAGGTCCGGCTCCGGAAAATAGCGGTAGTCGTGGGCATATTCCTTGCTTCTCTGCGAAACAGTCTTCCCTTCCTCCTCCACCCAGCCCCGGGTCTCCTGGACCGGTTTTTTCCCTTCTTCGGCCAGCAGTACCTGCCGCCTGGCCTCATATTCCATCGCCCGGTAAACGGCGCGGAAGCTGTTCATGTTCTTCACTTCTACCTTGGGGCCGAACTCCTTTGAATTGACCGGGCGGACACTGATATTGGCATCGCAGCGAAAGCTGCCTTCTTCCATGTTGCCGGTGGATACTCCCAGGTACTGGAGGATGCTGCGCAGCTTAATCAGGTACTGCCGGGCTTCTTCCGGGGAACGCAGGTCAGGCTCTCCCACAATTTCCATCAAGGGTGTTCCGGCGCGATTGACGTCTACCAGACTGTAGCCTTCTCCTATCTCCGCATTGCGGTGGATCATTTTGGCGACATCCTCTTCCAGGTGAACACGGGTTATACCCACCTTCTTTTTCACGCCGTCCACTTCGATATTCAGCCAGCCTTTTATACCGATGGGTGCGTCATATTGCGAGATCTGGTAACCTTTCATCAAGTCCGGGTAAGGGTAGTTTTTCCGGTCGAACTTGGAATACTTTGAAATCGAGCAATTCAAGGCCAGAGCGGTCATGATAACGAACTCGATAGCTCGCTGGTTAAGCGTGGGCAGTACTCCGGGCATACCCAGGCAAATCGGGCACACATGAGTATTCGGCGGTGCGCTGGCGTAGTCCGCGCTGCACCGGCAGTACATCTTGCTTTTGGTCAGTAGCTGGGCATGGACTTCCAGCCCGATAATTGTTTCGTATTCCATAGTTACACTTGAACAAACAACTTTTTAGTATAGCAATAATCCGGGTGACTGACAAGGAAGAATGGAAGAATGGAAGAATGGAAGCGCCCGGGACATTTACCTGCCTTGTTCATACCCCTCTCTCGGAAATGAAACTCCAGGCTTTTTGCAGAAGCTGCTTCTCGTCTTTGAAGGTAATCTTTTCCAGCGCCTCATCAAAAGGAAGCCACTCATAGCCAATGTGCTCGAAAGATAGCCTGACGTCCTTGCTTCTCGTCCTGGCCAGTAAGAAAGTGACGGTTTTAAATACTCTTTCTTTCCCGTTATGGTAAAAGTAATGGGTCTGTTCTTTGAACCCATCAAGAAACTTCAGATTTGTGATCCCGGTCTCTTCCCGGATTTCCCTTCTGGCGGTCTCTTCTATGGTTTCCCGGTTTTCAATATGGCCTTTGGGATAACCCCAGTGGCCTTCCTCATAATGTAAAATGAGATAGAATATTTTACCGTCTTCTTCTCTGAATACGATTGCCCCGGCGGAATGTTCAGTGGTCATCTAGCCCTGGCTCCCATCCCCGCCGGTCTCGCGGAGACGCCACCGCAGAATATCCCGGAAACCGGTAAAAGGATTAAAGTTCGTCTTATCATCAAAAACGTCCGAATTTTCCGCCCGCTTTAAAAAGCCGACGATGGCGTAGGTGGCTGGAGTAAGGATGATCTCGAGACAGACTTTAAATATGTAGTTGGAAATGATGAGCGCCGTAAGGATGCTTCCGGAATATATGCCGGCAAAGGCGATCAGGACAAAAAAGACGGTGTCTATTCCTTCACCGACCAGCGTTGAGCTGATTGTCCGGGTAAAGAGCCAGCGCCCTCTGGTAATCAGCTTCAGCTTGGCGAGAATAAAAGCGTTGGAGAATGAGCCGGCGAAAAAAGCAACCAAACTGCCGGCTACGATCCTGGGGGTTGTTCCCAGTATCCGGTTGTAAGCGTCCTGGTTTTCCCAGCCGGGGGCGGCCGGTAGCCATCCGACAATGGCCAGTATGGCTGACATCAGTAGAGCACAGCCGAACCCTATCCAGATCACCTGCCTGGATTTATGGTAGCCGTAGACTTCGGTCAGGATATCCCCGAGAATATAGCTGATGGGAAAAATGATGGTGCCCCCGTCAAATGTAAAAGGCCCCAGGATAACCAGCTTGGTGGACGCTATATTGGATATCAGAAGAATGGCTACAAAAAAGCCTGTAATCAGGGTGAAGAAACGGTATTCTTTCATCATGTTTATTATATAGCAACTGGCGGTCGTGGAAAAATAAATCAAAACCGTTCGGATGAACATGCGGCCCTGATCTTACTGCGGTCATGGGGAGCATACCTTACCTTCGCTGCTGCATCATCAGACGGTGTGCGGACACTCACCGGGTGTCCTTTTATTGGGTATCCGAGGCGTCACCAGGGGGTTGTTGTTCTTGTACCCAGCCCCCTCATTATGAGATAAAGGAAGCCTGCCGGAATCTTGTTCCGGCATGACATATTCTGTTAAGACAGCCGGGGTTTTGCCGTGACAGGAGAGTATAGTGAGACTGGTGTATAATGCCTGGAAAGGTGGATAATATATTTAAGGGGGAAAAAGCGGTTTGCAGATTACTCGGAAACTATAGCTTATCTATGATATAATATGGGAAAAATGACACAAACGATTAACCTATCCGATAAAATAATTACGCAGTTGCCTTCAGAACTGGTACAGTTCATGAAGCTGGCCGGGAGCGTGGCTGCCCGGCAGGAGCAGGGTCTTTTTCTTGTGGGAGGAGTCGTACGGGACTTACTGCTCAAGCGGCAGAATCTCGATCTGGACCTGGTTGCTGAAGGTGATGCCATCCAGTTGGCCGAGGAACTGGCCAGGCTAAAGAATGGCAGGGTCATTGCGCACAGCCGATTTAATACTGCCAGAGTAAGGTGGGACAAATGGAGCGTGGATATCGCCACAGCCCGCTCTGAGTCCTATGATAAGCCCGGCGCCCTGCCTGACGTGCAGTGCCGGTGTGATATTAAAAGCGATCTTGTTCGCCGTGATTTTACCATTAACGCCATGGCGGCCTATCTTGACCCGGAGCATTTTGGCGAGTTGATCGATATCCATAACGGTCTTGACGACCTGAGACGCGGCTTAATACGCATCTTGCATGATAACAGTTTCCGGGATGATGCCACCCGGATATGGCGAGCTGTGCGCTATGAGCAGCGCCTGGGCTTCGTCATCGAGCGGCATACCCTGAGCTTGTTAAAAAGGGATATTGGCTATCTGGATACTATCAGCGGCGACCGCATACGGCACGAACTTGAGCTATGTCTGGAGGAAGATAAACCGGAAAAATCACTGTTACGGGCCGGTGGCCTGGGAATATTGTCCCGAGTACACCCGGAGTTGAAGGCCGATGATTGGCTGGCCAGGAAAATATCTCATGCTCGTACCGTTTTACAGCCGTATTCTCCGCCTGCTGAGCTGATTTTGGCTTTTCTGGTCTACCGGCTGAATCTCGGAGATCTGGAGAGTGTCATCAATCGCCTGAAATTTTCCAATTCCGTCAACAGGGTTCTTCACGATACGTTGAAGTTGAAATCTGATCTGCCCGCCCTGGCAAGGCCGGGTTTGGCTCCGAGTGAAATCTACCGCCATCTTCACTCCTGTTCCCGTACGGCTATCCTGGCTAACCTTCTTGTTACCGAGGACCCCCTGGTACGCCAGCATATCGAACTGTACCTGAATAAGCTGCGCAATGTTCGCCCTGCCCTGACCGGTGAGGATATCGTTCAAATGAAAATTGCCGCAGGGCCCCGCATTAAGGAAGTACTGGACTTGCTTCGCGAAGCCCGCCTGGATGGAAAGGTGCATACCCGCGAAGATGAGCTGGCCATGGTGGGAAAAATAAGCCGGGAAATCCGGTAGCTTCCCGGCTTGTTTCAGGCCTAATCTACTTTCTTGAACATCTCTCTGGGAGCCCCGCAAATAGGGCATTTATCCGGAGCTTCATTCTCAACTGTGTTGCCACACCTCTGGCAAACAAAGTAGGGTTTGTCCTCCGGCTTTTTCCCTTCTTCTATGTCTTTCAGCGCCTGCTTGTAAAGACCGTGATGTATTTGCTCTACCTTGTTCGCCCAGGTAAAACTGGTCTTCGCCTGGACATGGTTCTCTTTCTGGCTTTGGTCGATATATTCAGGGTACATCTCCATGAATTCATGACTTTCTCCATTGATAGCATCTTTCAGATTGTCTGCCGTTGTCCCGATGCCCTTCATGGCATTGAGATGATTGCGGGCGTGGATAGTTTCCGCCTCCGAAGCCGCTCGGAAAAGCCTGGCGATCTGTAGCTGGCCGTCTTTTTCCGCCCTCTCAGCGAAAAACAAGTATTTCCGGCTCGCCTGGCTTTCTCCGGAATAAGCTTCCTGTAAGTTCTCAGCAGTAGTTGCCATATTCGACTCCTTTAATAATGCATTTACATAATTATATTATAATCGAATTATACCTTTCCGGGTAAGCTGTATGAGTCGATAGTCCCGGGTGCTTTTCGTTGTCTGTGGCAGAGGTAGGTCAGGAAGGCGATATGTGTTATAATTTCTCAGATGAAGGTTACAGAATTAGGTCAGTTCGGGATGATTGATGCCGTAGCCAGGTTGATCGAAGGTTCCCGCGATAACTCCCTGCCTTCCTGGAGGAACCTGGTTGCTGGTATTGGTGATGATTGTGCTGTCTGGCGGGGAGATACTGACAACCAGTTGGCCAAGGTTGATTGTCAGGTTCAGGGCGTTCACTTTAACCTGGATATTATTTCCTGGGAAGACCTGGGATGGAAAGCCCTGGCAGTCAATCTCAGCGATATTGCGTCTATGGGCGGTGTTCCCAGGTATGCTCTGGTTTCTCTGGGCTTGCCTCTGGATACTGAGGTCGAGGATGTCCTTTCGTTGTATAAAGGGATGCTGACGCTGGCCAGGCTCTCTGGCACTGCTGTCGTTGGCGGCAATATGAGCAGCTCGCCGGTGGTATTTGTTGACATTAACGTTATCGGCACTACTGCCAACCGAGAAGGAAAATATCTAACCCGGAGCTCCGCACGGATAGGCGATCAGATAGCGGTTACCGGCTGGCTGGGTACGGCGGCTGCCGGGCTGGAAATGCTGAGCCGGAAAATGAGTCTTAATGCGCTGACCAATATCTGTTTAAAACAGGCTTTCTCACGACCGGAACCGCGTTTAAAAGAAGGACGACTACTTCTGGGAAAAGGGGTTGAGACCGCCATAGACATCAGCGATGGTCTGATTTCTGACCTTGGCCATATCTGCAATGCCAGCGCGGTCGGAGCAGTCATTGAACTGCCGAAACTGCCCCTCCGGCCTGAGGTAATTTCGGTTTTCGGAGAGCAAGCGGTCGAAATGGCCCTCTCCGGCGGCGAAGACTATCAATTGCTTTTTACGGCTCCGCCCGAGGTAATCGAAGATGTGCGGCAGGACTCGTCCTACCCTGTGACTGTTATCGGAGAGATTGTAGCTGGTAAGGTCGGACAGATCACTCTGGTGGATGCTGAAGGCCGCCATCTGGCGCCGAATAAAACCGGTTGGGACCATTTCCGGAGAAGGTAATATCGCGATGCAAAGCCTCAAAATAATCAGCCGCAGTCCTGAAGAAACCCGTAGTCTGGGGGTCCGGTTGGGTGAACTGGCAGAGCCTGGATTTGTCTATCTTTTAACCGGCAGCCTGGGGGCCGGCAAGACCTGCCTTACCCAGGGTATTGCCTGGGGACTGGGCAGTGAGGAGTATGCTTTGAGCCCTACATTTGTGCTCGTGAGGGAGATCAAAGGCCGATTGACCCTTTACCATATCGATCTTTACCGTCTTGATCGTATCGAGGAGATCTCCGACCTTGGACTGGATGATTATTTATACGGCAGCGGATTGTCTGTAATTGAATGGGCGGAAAAAGGAAAGGGTGTATTGCCTTCCGAGCATTTACTGATTAAAATAGATTACTTGAGTGACACTGAACGCAGCCTTGAGCTCATCCCTCACGGGAAAAGCTATGAAAAACTTCTTGCCCGGCTGAAAACATTTCCTGGAATAGTTTGATATGCAAATTTCCATTGACACTTCAACTGATTTCGCCAGCCTGGCTCTGGTAAACGGCTTAGAGATACTGGCTGAATTGAACTGGCGCTGCGGACAAAACCATACTATTGAGTTAACTTCCCGGCTGGAATACCTGATCAAGAAATCCATGTTGGAGTTAAACGATGCCGATTGCATCTTTGTGGCCAGAGGGCCGGGGAGCTTTAACGGTCTCAGGGTGGGCGTCAGTACGGCCAAAGGACTGGCCTTCAGCCTGGGTATACCCATCATAGGGATCAGTACCCTGGAGTTCACCGCTTACCAGCATGCCGCTGCCGGTCTGCCTGTCTGTGCTGTCCAGAACGCTGGTAGGGAAGAAATCGCTGCTGCTATATATCAGCAGCAGCCGCGGAAAGGCTGGCGTCAGTTGGCTGCTGAACATATTACCACGCTCATTGGGCTGGCTTCGGAAATCAACGATCGGACGATTTTCTGCGGCGAGATCGATGCTGCTACGTCTGCCCGGATAAAGAAACTGTTTAAAACCAGGGCTGTAATACCGCCTGCGGCTGCACAGCTTCGGCGTGGAGCTTATCTGGCTGAGTTGGGCCGCCGGCGGCAGGAAGCCGGAGATTATGACAACGTTGCCACGCTTCAGCCGATCTACCTCAGACGACCTCCGATCACTGAACGTAAGAAATCATATTAAGGAAAGCAAATGGAAAATTGGCCTATTATTAATTTAGAGACCCAGGGCGACCAGACCATGTGCTTCGGATGCGGGAAAAACAATCCTGCCGGACTGAAAATGGTATTCACCTGGGATACCAGGACTAAGACGGCCAGCGCTGAATTTTGCCCGGATGAAAAGGTGCAGGGATGGGCCGGCTATGTTCATGGGGGTATCATAGCCTGTGTTCTGGATGAAGCTTTCGGTTGGGCAGCCATGACAGCCGGCACTAATAATGTGACAGCTAAAATGCAGGTCAGGTTTCGCCGAATGGTGCCTATCGGCCGGAAATATATCGTTACCTGCCGCGTCAGCAAGCAAAATTCACGGTTAATTGAGACTGAAGCCCGTTTGGTTGATGCGAGCGGGAACCTGTTCGCCGAAGGCACCTCGACGCAATTTATCGTCAGTCCGCGAGACTTAAATGCCTGACGATATGAAGAACAGCAGGACCAGGGCTGTCATCTGGGACATGGATGGTGTAATTGTAGATACCGCCGAACACCATTTTAATTCCTGGCGTTACGCTTTCCGACTCCAGGGGGTGACGTTTACCAGAGAGGACTTTCAGCAAGTCTTTGGACAGAGGAACGACACCATTATCAGCAAAATAATGGCTGGAAATGTCACCCGGGAAAAAATGGACAGAATCGCTCTGGATAAAGAGGAAAATTTTCGGCAAATCGTAAAAAACGATCTGAGGCCGCTTCCCGGAGTGATTGCGCTGCTGACGACGATTAAGGATAACGGTATCCTGTCGGCGGTAGCCTCCTCCGCTCCTTTGGAGAATATCCGCCTGGTCCTGGCCGGTCTCGGCATTGAGGACTGCTTTCAGGCTGTGGTATATGGTGACGAAGTGACCGAGGGGAAACCCAGTCCGCTGGGATTTCTGCTGGCTGCCCGGAAACTGGGTGTGGAACCCCGGGACTGCATCGTGATAGAGGATGCTATAGCTGGAGTCCATGCGGCAAAGCGGGGCGGAATGCGTTGTATAGCGGTGACCAATACCCATCCGGCAGAAGATTTGGGTGATGCGGACCTGGTAGTCGACTCGCTGGAGAAAATTGGCCTCAAAGAATTGAATAGTCTTTTTAATGGCAAATAAGAAACCAGGAGATAGTATGGACAGGACTCTTGTTTTGGTCAAACCCGATGCAATGGAACGTAATCTGGGAGGCGCTATTCTGGCGCGTTTGGAATCTGCGGGACTCAAGATCGTGGCGCTCAAGATGCTGCATGTGGATGAGCCACTGGCCCATAAGCACTATGCAGTTCATACCGGCAAACCTTTTTTCAAGGATTTGATCGAATATATCACTTCTTATCCCATTATCGCCGCTGTTTTTGAGGGACCTGATGCTGTAGCCGTAGCCCGCCAGATTATGGGAGCTACCAATCCGGAAAAGGCCGAGCCGGGGACAATCCGGCGGGATTTTGGACTGGACGTGCAGCGCAACTCCGTTCACGGGTCGGATTCCCCGGAAAATGCGGAAATGGAAATCAATTTGTACTTCACGCCTGAAGAGATTGTGAAAAGGTAAAGGGCCTGTATTCAAAGAAAGCAGGTAACCGTAATCGTAATTACGCCCCCTTCCCAATGGAGGGGGCGTATATAACGCATTGCATATAATAACCCCGGTTCAGGAAATGGGTATGGAAAGGCTTTCCTCCACAGAGAGACGTACCATATAGATATATAGATATATGTAAGGGTCATTAGGAGAGATGAGAGGATATTGTATCATACCAGGAACCGGGAGAAGGTATCTATGGCACCCTGACTTTGGTGCAGGCTTTCTCCCATAGTTTTTCAAGTTGGTAGTAATCGCGCTCAGCGGGACTGAAAATGTGAACCACCACTTCGTTGTAGTCAAGTAGTACCCAGCCGGTTTCCGGAGTGCCTTCCTCATGCAAAGGGCGTATATTCTCTTTTTTAAGCTCATCTATGACGGTACTGGTTAGAGCTTTGATCTGGCGGGTGCTTTCCCCGCTAGAAATGACAAAATACTCTGTAAAGCTGCATACGCCCTGCGTATCCAGCAGCACGATATCTGTGGCTTGTTTATCGCTGAGGATATCGATTATTTTATGTGCCAGGTCCAGACCTTCCAGAAAATGTACCCCCATTAACAGTTGGTTTAACAGTAACATTATATCACACGCTGTGGCATTGAGCACGGGCAAGTGAAGCCGCGTTGGATTAAGCCGCCTCCCCCAACCCCTGGATTCCGGATCAAGACCGGGATGGTCTCAAAAGAACGAAATGGCCCTGGCGCTCCCGCGTCGATTTGCACATATGATTGTTCTCATGTACTATAGCGATAAGGAGCAATTAATGCCAGGATTACTTTTCGGGACTGGAGGAGTCCCGCATTCCAGCGCTAAACCCAGGAGTATGGTTAACGGAATAAAGCGCATTGCCGAACTGGGTTTAGGCTGCATCGAACTGGAATTTGTATATGGGATACGCATTACCGACCAGGAAGCTGTTCAGATAGCCAGTGTCGCCCAAAAAAACAGGGTCAAGCTGACCATCCACGCTCCATATTACATCAATTTGAATGCCCATGAAAACGATAAGCTGGTTGCCAGCCAGGACCGGCTGCTGCAAGCCGCCCGCGTAGCTTCTCTCTGCGGTGTTTCCGATATCGCCTTCCATCCTGCCTTTTACATGAAAGACAACCCGGAAGAAGTTTATACCCGGGTCAAGAAGCTCCTGTCCGGCATTATGGCGGAAATCCGGCGGCAAAATAAATATGTCTCCTTGCGGCCTGAGTTAATGGGCAAGGTTACCCAATTCGGCAGTCTCGAGGAGCTTCTTAATCTGTGTAGTGAAGTCGAGGGCCTGGCTCCCTGTATCGATTTTGCCCATCTTCATTCCCGTACCGGAAAATACAACTCTTATTATGAATTTAAATCTGTCCTGAATCAGATCGAGAAGAAGTTGGGCCGCCCAGCCCTGGACAATATGCATATCCATCTATCAGGGATAAACTATAACAGTAAAAGTGGAGAAATCATGCATCTAAATCTGAAGGAAGCGGATCTCAACTATGAGGAGTTGCTTCGGGCTTTGAAAGAGCAGGATGTTAAAGGCGTTCTGATTTGCGAGAGCCCGAATCTGGAGGAAGATGCTTTGCATCTCATGGAAACTTACAATAAAGTATAAACGTGCGGCTGAATCAGGGTAATCTTTAAGTTCCTTTCTCAAAAGCGGTATACCCTGCTATAATGCAGATGAAGTTGGATCATGGAAATAGTGGAAGCTGAATAGTAGATACGTGAGAACGTAAGTAAAAGCTTACTTTGGTCCGCTTTTTTCCTGTATTTGTCACGGTCTGCTATAATATATACATAATGTATCGCAATCATAAGTCGAAATTGAAAAGGACCAGTCGGGAATAAGGTGAAATCGAATACAATGCGAAATACAATAATTTTTATATTAATATTAATTGCCGCTATAGCGGTCTTTTACAGCTTGTCGGGAAATATGAAACCTCAGCCGCCGCAAGTCTCGTTGAGTGAGGTTATTACCCTTTCTCAACAGGATCAGATCAAGACCATCGATATAGATGGTGACAAACTGACGGTTACCAAGACCGACGGCACCGAAATAATTACCTATAAAGAGAGCAATGCCAATTTGGCTGACCTTAAAGCTCTGGGGTTGAAGACTGAAGGCATTGATTTTAATCCCAAGGACTCTTCCGGTATTAACTGGGGGTCGGTGCTGATTAATTTCTTGCCGCTGCTTCTGATAGGTGCCTTGCTTTTCTTCCTGTTCCGCTCGGCGCGCGGAGCTAATAACCAGGCTATGCGCTTCGGCCGCAGCCGCGCCAGATTATTCCCGGCCAATAAACCTACGGTTACTTTTGATGATGTGGCCGGTGTTGAGGAAGCCAAACAGGAGCTTCATGAAGTAGTCGAGTTCCTGAAAGACCGGGATAAATTCCAGACGCTGGGGGCGCGTATTCCCAAGGGTGTGCTGCTGGTAGGTCCTCCCGGGACGGGAAAGACATTACTGGCGAGAGCCGTTGCCGGGGAAGCCGGAGTGCCCTTTTTCTCCATCAGCGGTAGTGAGTTTGTCGAAATGTTTGTCGGTGTAGGCGCATCGCGTGTGCGTGACCTTTTTGATCAGGCCAAAAGGAACGCTCCCTGCATCGTATTTATCGATGAAATAGATGCTGTCGGCCGTCAGCGTGGAGCAGGCCTGGGCGGCAGCCATGATGAACGTGAACAGACTCTTAACCAGATTCTGGTTGAGATGGACGGGTTCGATACTAGCACTACCGTGATTGTCCTGGCGGCTACCAATCGCCCGGATATCCTTGACCCGGCTTTACTGCGCCCCGGCCGGTTTGACCGGCGGGTAATTCTGGATGCTCCGGACATGAACGGCCGACTTGCCATTCTAAAGGTACATGCCAAAGGTAAACCGATTGCCAGTACGGCGTCCCTGGAGGTAATTGCCAAAGCTACGCCGGGCTTCAGCGGAGCTGATCTGGCTAACCTGATCAATGAAGCCGCAATCCTGGCAGCCCGCCGCGGCAAGAAAAGCATTGAGGGCGTTGACCTGGAAGAATCAATTGATCGTGTCATCGCCGGCCCTGAAAGAAAGAGCCGCCGCATCAGCCAGCGGGAAAAAGAGATCACAGCCTATCATGAGGCCGGACATGCTCTGGTAGCCCATATGCTGCCTAACTCCGATCCGGTACATAAGATTTCTATTGTCGCCCGCGGTATGGCCGGTGGTTATACCCGGATCCTGCCCAACGAAGACAGGGTTTTTGCTACCCGGTCTCAACTGGATGCCCGGTTGTCCGTCTTCCTTGGCGGACGTACGGCTGAAAAACTGATTTTTAATGATATCAGCACCGGGGCTTCTTCGGATATCAGACAGGCTACCGAATGGGCGCGTAAGATGGTTACCGTTTACGGTATGAGTGACAAGATGGGACCCAGGACCTTCGGCCAGAAGGAAGAGTTGATCTTCCTCGGAAGGGAAATATCCGAGCAGCGGGATTACAGCGAAAAGACGGCGCTTCTTATCGATAGCGAGGTCAACAGGCTGATTGATACCGCTTCTGAGACCGCCGAAAAATTGCTTACAGATAATAAAGACCGATTGATCCATATTGCCCAACTATTAATAGCCAAGGAAAATCTGGAGGGAGAAGATCTGGAAGCCGCCTTCAATGAGCCGGTTACTACACCTATTCCCAATGTGGTTCCGTCCAGTCCCCCATCTCCGATCTCCAATCCCGCCACTAAATCCGGACCGGTTCATCC
>CAZELW010000002.1:0-1981 GCA_964513135.1 uncultured Dehalococcoidales bacterium | reverse complement strand
TTATTTATTCAAATCTCCAGCCTTTCCCGGTGCAGTACACTAATGCGTTTGGAATACTGCTCGCCTGACGTTTCTCATGTTATATGTTTTACCCGTTCCTGTCCTTGATTGATTATGCCAGATAGGTCAGCATGCGAAAATCCAATACTTTCCATTTAAGAGCAAATTTTGGTATACTATTAGGGTTTATATAGGTTTCCTTGATTCTATAGCTCTCACCAGCGAATATCGTAAGGAAGATTTTATTCAATCGCTATTTCTGGGATTAAACCCGGTTTGCCCGGCAAGGGAGCAGGAGGTACAAACAGTATGAAACAATGCCAGGTATGAATTGAAAGTTTTCCTATAAGCTGATAAACACATTCAATTTATAGTATTTTAAGCGAATTAATACAGGAGGATCTAATCCAGTGCAAGGCACCCAGTTGATTAACGAGACTATTGCAAAAATAAAAGATACTACCAGTAACCCGGCTCCCCTGGGATTACTGGGATTCGGCATGACCACAGTCCTTTTAAATATTCATAACGCTGGTTTTTATCCCTTAAATACAATGATACTGGCTATGGGTATTTTTTACGGCGGCATCGCCCAAATAATTGCTGGTATTATGGAATGGAAAAAAGGCAATACCTTCGGCACGACAGCTTTTACATCTTATGGGCTTTTTTGGTTGACTCTGGTGGGATTATGGCTGCTGCCTGTAGAGGGTACGACAACCGCTATCGCTGTCACCGGTAAAGGTGCCGCAGCGGCCTATTTCTTTATGTGGGGTCTTTTCACCTTCGTGATGTTCATCGGCACATTAAAGATTAACAAAGCGTTACAGGTTATCTTCGGTTCTCTTACCATATTATTCTTCCTGCTGGTCATCAGGGACGCTACCGGCAGCGCAGTCGTTGGCACCATTGCCGGCTATGAAGGCATTTTCTGCGGTCTTTCTGCCATTTATGCTGCTCTGGCACAGGTGCTTAATGAGGTCTATGGCAAGACTGTATTACCATTAGGCGTGGTAGCCAAAAACGAGCCGAAAAAGGCGGAAAAAGTGGCATTCGCTAAATCATAGTATCACGACTGAGAATTGGCAAATTAACCCATTTTTATGGGGTTATGGCTGTACTTGTTATCGGAAAAGTACAGCCATTTTTTTATCACCCTAAACTAAGGATGAAATAATAATCATATTGCTTTATAACATTATTAAGGGGCTAAAATAAAAGGCTAATATCAGTTTATGAAAAACCAATCGTCAGAGATCTCCAGTACTCAGCCGGTGCGCCCTCTTTCGCTGGCAAATCCGGCGGTGGTGGGGCTTGGAGCTTTTGGCGCTACCACATTGCTTCTTCAATTTCACAACCTGGGGTTTGTAGGTACGAACACAGTTATGTGGCTGGCCTTTTTCTTCGGAGGCATGACTCAGTTGATTGCCGGATTTTTAGAATTTAAAACCGGAAACAATTTTGGGTTTGCTGCTTTTACTACATATGGGGCCTTCTGGATTGCGCTGGGTGGGATATGGCTTAATGATCAGGTGGGCTTTGCTCCCATTTCAGGGACTGAAATTGGCTGGTTTCTGGTGGTCTTCACGCTGCTGACAGGTATTTATTTTATTGGTTCGCTAAAGCAGAGCAGCGCCCTGGCCTGGGTTTTTCTAACGTTGCTTATCGGCTTTATCTTGCTGGATATCGGTCACCTTGCTCCCGGCAGGGAGGTTTTTACCCGGATCGCCGGAGGTGAATTGATAATCTGCTCTTTGATCGCATTGTATTTAATGGCGCATGTGGCATTAACTCCGCTTGGCATCAACGTGCCGGCTGGAAAACCCTGGATTAAATAGCTGGCAGTATCCCTGATTCGGTTGTCCCCAAACCTTGCCCCGGTAACATTTGACAACCTGAAAAAGACCTAATATAATATCAAATGTTGTCTAGATCGGAAGAGCGTCGTGTAGGGAAAGAGTGTAGGGTAGGGTGGGGGGGG
>CAZELW010000001.1:23530-29614 GCA_964513135.1 uncultured Dehalococcoidales bacterium | reverse complement strand
GACCGGATGCCGTGGCAGCAGTAGCCCTGGCCAAAGAATGGATCGGAGCCTGATAACCAGAACAATGCCCAAGCCCGGGAACAAAATATATTCCACCCCTGAAGAGGCGGTCGACGTGGTCTTCAGTGGTGCCTCAGTGATGATTGGCGGATTCGGTTCTTTCGGAGGTCTGCCGATTGCTCTAATCCAGGCACTGGCCGCCCGCGGACCCGGGGACCTTACTATTATTGCTAATGCCGGCGGAGTAGGTTACGAACTCAGCCGCCGTATCAAACCGGGGGGATACCAGGATATCGGTTTGCTTTTCGAGAAAGGGCTGGTCAGGAAATTCATAGGCTCCATCCCGGCGCTGGGTGGTATGCCCCCTACCGCACCCATCGAGAAGGCCTTTAATGAGGGAAAAATCGAGATCGAAATGGTCCCCCAGGGCACTCTGGCGGAGAGAATCCGGGCTGGAGCGGGGGGACTGGGAGGATTTTACACCCGGGTAGGGGTTGGGACTGCCGTTGAAGAGGGCAAAGAAAAAAAAGTGATCAATGGCCAGGAGTACCTGCTGGAAATGCCCCTCACGGCTGATTTTGCTCTTATCAAAGCCCATTGGGCGGACAGCCTGGGGAATCTGGTCTATAAAGGGACGGCCCGCTGCTTTAATCCGGTGATGGCTATGGCTGCCCGGGTGACGATAGTTGAAGTGGATAGATTGGTGCAGCCGGGTGAAATCGACCCGGAGGTCGTGGTTACTCCCCATGTTTATGTACACCGCATTGTCGAGGTCAAGTCGTGAAGTCGCGTCTGGATGAACAGTCCATCGCTTTAAGAGTTGCCCGGGAGTTCGCCGATGGCTCTATCGTAAACCTTGGCTACGGCATGCCGGGACTGTGTGCGAATTTTATTCCGGAAGGCCGCACGGTCTATTTCCAGAGCGAGAACGGTATGCTCGGCTATGGCCCCCTGGCCGCCGATGAAGAAAAGGACTATGAACTGATCAACGCCTCTGACCAGCCGGTCACCCGACTTCCTGGAATGGCTTTCTTTGACAGCGCTGCTGCTTTTGACATGATACGTGGCGGGCATATCGATATGGTAGTTCTGGGAGCGTACCAGGTCGCGGAAAACGGCGACCTGGCCAACTGGGGCCGCCCTGGCCGCCCGGCCACTGGTATGGGTGGTGGCATGGACCTGGCTGTGGGAGCTAAAAAGGTGATCGTCGCCATGCTCCATACCACAAAGGACGGTCAGGCGCGCGTCGTTAAAAAATGCACCTATCCGCTGACCGCTCGGCAGTGCGTGGACCTGATAGTTACCGATATTGCTGTAATAGAGGTTGGCCCCAAAGGATTAATACTGAAAGAGACTGCTCCCGGCTGGACTGTTGACGATATCCAGGCGCTTACCGAGCCTGACCTGATTGTCGCCCCTGAACTCAAAGAGATGACCCTCTAAGAATAAAAGTCGGGGAGGAAACCGCACTCCTTCCTCCTGTCCTGCTTGAGACCTGCAATGGATGCCCCAAAGCATCAACCATCCCAAAGAAGGTGACTGGCAAACGGCCTGAACATAACCTGATCGCATCAATGTCGTTATAATATTCAGGAGGCCGTTACGATGATTATCCCTGTGTCAATTAGATTGATATGCACATCTATTTTATTGGCTGTTCTGACCGTTACCGCTGCTGCTTGTAGCAAACCATCAGCAGAGCCGCAGGAAGGTTTTGCTATTTACTTAACTAAGGAAGATATTTCCCCTGCCCGGATGGAAGCCTTGAGCCATGTAAATATCGCAGAACAGCCGGTTATATCGATTGAAGATGTTATCACTTATGATGCTCAAACACACAGGATAGTACTCACTGACGAGGCGTACGAACGTATTTACCGGATGGAAGTACCGGTTAGCGGCAGGTCATTTTTGGTTTGCGTCGATAAGGCGCCTGTATATTGGGGTGCTTTCTGGACTCCACTATCTTCCATTTCGTTTGATGGCATTGTCATATTGAAACCGCTGGAATCCCGGGAAATCAAAGCAATAACGCTTGGACCAGGTTATCCATCCCCTTCTTTTTTCAGTGGTGAAGACCCCAGAAATGACGCGAGAATAATGCAATCGCTGGAACAATCCGGTAAGTTGATCAACAAAGTGACAAACAGTGAAGCAGATAGGCTGCAGCATTCTTTTAAGGGATACGAGCTCTATTCCTGGGAAGAAGATGCCCGGTGGCATTTTACTCTGATTATGGGCACAAATCGTACTAAGACGGTGGAAGAAATAACCTCAAAAGAGGATCATATATCTGGAGATGGGTTGGTAAAAATACATGTGGTAGGTGAAGATGCGATTAAAAGCGTCCTCAGCCGGTTGCCTGAGGGCGAGTCAGTCTTCTGGTGTGATGAGTTGCATATAGGTGAGACAACAGGACCGGATTTCCGGCTGCCCCCTGAGCACATTACAGATGAAATAGAGGAACATGCCAGGCAAATCGGCCTGGATTTTGCTGTCACAGTGCGAAGTTATTGAATATATCGATCGATTCTAAAATTTATACTCTATTTCAAAAGTAAAATAACGCAGGAGGATTTACTTGAAAGCAAGACAATGCAGCGAAGAACAGATTATCGCGGTTCTCAAAGAAGGCGAGGACGAAAGATCTCCGGGTTGGGTGTCCCCCTCTCTCCCTCCTTATTCTTTAATCTTCAATTAATACCCTCCCCCAAAATTCCTATTCCTCTCCATAACTTATTCGCTATTGACAGCCTTTCGCCTTTCCCTGTTATAATAAAATCCTTTCCAAAGATTACACCCATTGCCTGTATTATCTCTCTATAATGTTCATGCCTGGTCCGTAATTCAGTATAACTGCCTTGTTTACATAACCGGCTCAGTCCGGTATCAATATCACTACTTATCGCCCGTTCCGAACTTTACATGTAATTAAGACTAGCCGCCCGGTTTACATACCGGCGAAAGCCGACATCCAGTGGAGGTGTGTTATGCTGCCAGCTTATGCCCCATCATTTTCCTCTCCGGGTCTAACCCTACTGGCGTCAGTCTCTTTAATAGCTGGCTGGACATCACTATGGAAAGTCAGTTTACTGATCTCAGGGAGGGGCCTTGGAAAAATTTTTGAGGTTCCAGTTAAATATGGTAGTTTACACTTTACAGTCATTGTTGTAGGCCCTTTTTAGCCTCAAAATCCCCCATTTTAGCGTGTAAAGTGTAAACTATCTGTAAACTACCCAAAAAATAAATCGTACCTTAACAATTTGATACTGTTGGCTTTTGAACTGCGCCTCCATCTTTCCTGTCCTGCTGAAGGCCTCTCCCTTTCCCGTCATTCCGAACTTCGATCCGGAATCTACCCGGTCTCCTTTTCCCCCTTTCCTTAATCCTTTAATCATTAATCGTAATTCCATTCCCCACCCTCACGAACCATTCCCGGATGGAGGACCGATATCCCGGGGAAATGAAAAGCCCTGAAAATAGTGGGACTTTAAATATTATCTTGTTTGGTGCAGAATTATTACCATGATCGAAATCAACAGTGACGCTAAAACCAGGATAAGAGAAATCCTGGATAAAAATCCTGGCAAATACTTTCGAATTGCAGTCGAAGGAGACGGTTGCGCCGGGCCCTATTTCAGGCTGTCTCTGGATGAGGCGGATGTTAATGAGGTCCCGGTCAGGATCAATGGTATAGAATTTTTACTCTCGGATCAGGTAAGAAGGCTCGCTGAAATAAGCACGATAAAAATATTTGTGAATCAAATCAACGAAGAGTTGCTTTAGAGAGAAGAATTTTCGTAAGATAACAATAATGTGGCCGTTTAAACGCAAAAAGCCGGAAGCTAAATCTACCGATTCCTCCAACAGGTGTTCGTGCTGTGGGAGCCCTCATATCAGGGTGATAACCCACCACGGCGGCGCCGAGGACAACCACATACGGGTATGGAGGGGGCGTCGCTATCTGACCTGCCGCTGTACTGATTGCGGAAAGGACTTTTACCTGGAAGAACCGTCTGCGGTTGAAATAGACGGTTTGGTAGATGATGATTCTATGATAGACGACGAGGAAGCACTGCGCAGTGCGGAGAATGAGCTTAAAAAGCAGATTGATGAGGACGGCGACCGGCGTTGCTGGTTGTAGTCTCAGGGTTTTCCCGTCCCTGTGTCACGGCTGCTGATAATAATAATCAATGCCAGCATGATTATCCCCACGACACCGGCTGAGTCTGCGATATTAAATACCGGCCAGGGGCCTATATCGATAAAATCAGTGACATAGCCCAGGTGAATTCTATCAATTAGATTTCCTGTGATGCCGCCCAATATCAGTGCCAGCGAAACAGTGCTCAAACGCGTGTCCCATTGGGGGAAACGGCGCAGGATAAAGAAAAAGAATACTATCACTGCCAGCCCTTCCAGAACCACTATTGCTGCCAGGGCAGCATTATTGCCTTGAAAAAGGCTAAAAGCCGCCCCTGTGTTCTGGACATAAGTCAGGCGGAAAAAGCCGGTTGGGGGGATGGACTCACCCAGAGCTAAATTGGACCTGATCCATAGCTTGCTCATCTGGTCGGCCAGGCATACAAAGAACCAGATAGCTCCAAAAACGATATTTCGTTCGGCTGTGGAGGGATGATGTTGGCGCATTTTCTCTTCTATCATAACCTGCCCGGCCGTCGGCAGGCAACCATCAGTAATACCGGCTAATGATATGCGGGCTCTCCGGTTTTTGCCCTTTACTTTTACCCCCTTTGCTGTTTTAATTAGCTTTAACTAAAGCTAAAAGGTGAAGCCAGTGGATGTAGAATTGATTGCCATCATTGTCCTGGGGATAGCTTTTTTCATATTACTGTACCTGGTATTGTCCCGGAAGCCGCAGGATTACTCCCAGTCGTTCTTCCTTCTTCAGCAGAGGATCGGACAGATTGAAGAACATGTGAAAAAAGGACTGGAGGAAGGGAACAGGTCGGTCAATGAAAAATTTGATAGTTCCCTGAGAGTCATCGGGGATATTAAAAAGACCATTGGAAGCCTTGAGGAGACCAATAAACAAATGCTGTCAATCGGCCGTGACATTGCCAGCATTCAGGACTTGCTTCGGCCGCCGCAGGTCAGAGGCAGCCTCGGAGAAATGACTTTAAACAACATTCTCCGCGAGTTGCTTCCCCGGCAAAACTTCGAGGAGCAATACCGGTTCCGCAACGGCAATACGGTGGATGCCGTTATCAGGGTCGGCGACAGGATCGTTCCGGTAGATTCCAAATTTCCTCTGGAAAGCTTTCAAAGGTATATGCAGTGCAGTGAAGACAAAGAGAAAACAGCTTACCTGAAGGAATTCTGCCGCAGCGTGAAATCCAAGATAGATGACATCTCAGCCAAATATATCATGGAAGATGAGGCGACCTATGATTTTGCTCTCATGTATATTCCTTCGGAAAACATCTATTACCAGACCATTCTTAAGGATGACATGGAAGTAGACGGTAAGAGTATTGCGGAGTATGCCCTGGGTAAAAGGGTCGTAATCGTTTCCCCAAACAGCATTTATGCCTATTTAAGGGTGATCCATATCGGTTTGCGCGGTATGCAGTTTGAAAACAATATCCGCCGGATCATGGATGATTATAACCGGTTGAATAAAGAACTGGAGAAATTCGAAAAACAATTTGCCACTCTGGGTTCACATATCAATCACGCCCATTCGACTTTCGACGGCGCGGCCCGCCAGTTGGATACTCTGTCTCAAAAAATGGCTGTAGTAGGCCAGTCTTCCAGCCTCGAAGAAGTTGATATAAAATATAAATAAATTGAAAAAGGAGCGTTAAATGACTACTGAAAAATACACCGTAAGCGGGGAGGAACTGGTGGCCAAAATCAAAAAGCTGGTTCATGAGGGCAATATCCGCAGAGTGCGTGTTATACATGGGGGCAAGGTAATTCTGGAGGTTCCTCTTACAGTCGGCGCTCCTGTTGCAGCTGTGGGCATCATGGTCGCGCCGGTCCTGGCAGCTCTGGGAGCATTCGCGGCGCTGGTGACCGAATGTACCATCGAGGTTGAAAAAGTTGACCAACCGGAACAAA
>CAZELW010000001.1:0-23520 GCA_964513135.1 uncultured Dehalococcoidales bacterium | reverse complement strand
AGCCGCCACAGTCCCCTCAAGTTTAATTCCTTCGGTATGATTTTGGATAGAAAATGCCCTTTGGTTCTTGATACGACCTAAAATACCCCTGGTCTTATGATAGAATGTAATTGTTGATATCACTTCAGGTTAAGATAGAGGAGAGGGGTTATGGGAATTGCCACTACTCGCGATATCGTAATCATTATCCTCGGGATTCTATACATAATATTGACCATCGGCTTCATTGTCTTCCTGACTATCGCTTATATCAAGATCAGAAGATTACTCCGCACAGCTAATGATAAGCTGTATTCTGTTCGTAGATGGTACGCTTACACTCAGGGTCTATTCAAAGGGTTTATCGATTCGGTAAACGTTTTCAGAAGAGAAGGAGGTTGAAGATGAAGAATGGGTCAGGTATGTCTGGTGGAGGTGGTCTTTTCCTGGGTTTCTTGATCGGGGCGTTGGCGGGTGGTATTACCGCGTTACTTCTGGCGCCAAAATCGGGCAAGGAGACCCGGGAATATTTGAGAGAAAAGGCTATGGATGCTCAGCACATGGTCCAGGAAAAGGCCAGTGATGTAAGGAACAGGTTCTCGCGCATGAAGGAAGATATGCAGTCCCGGGCCGAGGAAGAGGCTGAATCCGTAAAAAGATAAATCCAACCCGTCAATCATCATAGAGCCTGGAGGCAGGATTTTAGATATCTAATCAAGGAGGCTTGAGATGAACGGAACGCCGGGGCCTGGCATCGGCAACTTTTTCTCCGGCATGATAGTTGGTATTGCGATCGGCGGCGTTGTAGCTTTGCTCTTTGCACCTCAGTCAGGTAATAAGACCAGGGAAATGGTTAAAGACCGCTGGGAACGTGTTAAAGATGTGTTTGGCACCAATAATCAGCCTGCCAGGGAAGAAAGACGGCAGATGCGTGAAAAAGCTGCTGCTCGGAAAGACTCTAAGCGGGCGGGCGTAAAAATCGCTGCCAGGCCCAGGAAACGCAGTAGCTGTGAAGATGAGGGACGCAGAGTGATCGAAGTCAAGGAAGGTATGTAGTATCAAAACTTTCCTCCGGCTATGAGTCCGCTGGCTTCCCTCTGTCTAACAAGGTGTGTGTTGATTCTCGCGATTTCGGGTGAGATAAATGGATTATGGCTACCTTTATGCTAACTTAAACCCAATAGCTAACGGCTGTTGAATGTGAGAGCCTTGCCTGGCTCTCTATTCATTCGCATTTTGAGGTGTCAGTTATCAATGGAATTCTCAGAGGTTAGATTGAAGAGTGACAAGTTTTCTGGTTCGGTTCAGGCGTATTATCCTCTTCTGCCTGGCAATTATTGCTATTTTTTCTATCCTCTGGTTTCTCCGTAATCTCCTCCTGCCTTTTATCCTGGGTGTAGTTCTGGCTTACCTGTTGTTTCCAATAATCTCCTGGATCGAGAACAGGCTGCCCCGTAAAAAACGTCTGATGGGTCTCAAGCGAATATTGCTGATCATCTTTATCTTTTTTCTGGTCCTGGCCGTAATTGGCATTATCGGTTTCTTCACGGTTCCTACCATAGCTGATTCAATTTCACAGTTTATTGATGATTTGCCTCGTTTGATCCCTGAGCTTGCACAGCGCTTTCAAAACACTATCGACAATATCCGGCGGAGTATTCCCCCACAATTCCAGGACCAGGTAAATACTTATCTTTCCAATATTCTTGGCTCAATCGGCGGTTCCGTCACCGGATCTCTGGGGACCACCTTTTCTATTATTACTGGCACATTCGGTACTATACTGGGCTTCGCTGCCCTGCCCGTATTTCTTTTCTATATTCTAAAGGACAAGGAGAAGCTGACGCAGGGCTTCTATTCAAGTTTGCCTGCCTGGGCAGCGGAACATACACGAAAAATCGTATCGATAATAGACGATACTATGGGCAGGTACCTCAGGGCTCAAATAATTCTTGGGCTGTCGGTCGGTACACTTGACTTTATCGGTCTTTTCATCCTGGGCATTCCCTTCGCTCCAGCCCTGGCTTTCTGGGCGGCGTTGACGGAATTAATCCCAATTTTGGGACCCTGGTTGGGAGCGCTGGCCGGTATAATCGTTACTCTGGCTGCGGCTCCGGACAAAATCCTCTGGGTCGCTATTCTTTATCTGTCTGTTCAATTGCTGGAGAACAGTCTCCTGGTACCCAGAATACAGGGCGAATATTTAAAAATTCATCCGGCGATAATTCTAATATTGCTCGTCATTGGCGGAGAATTCGCTGGTCTGTGGGGGATTATTTTAATAGTGCCTGTAACATCAGCCGTCGTCCGGGCTTACAGGTATATTATGAGTATTACGCGCAATGCGGATGCTTAAAATAGCCCCGGTGTTTGAGGCTCCTCTCGCTTTCATTTTCCCTTCGGTTTAATAATCAGTGTCGGACAGTTGGCGTATTTAAGGATGAATTGTGCAGTCTTTCCCATCAGGCTTCCGCTCAACCCACCCTGGCCGTGAGTGGTGAGAGCTACCAGTGAAATGTTCTGGCTGTTAACGTAATTAACGATGGTCTCTCCCGGCTCCCCTTCCAAAGTGAGCGTTCTGATTTTCAATCCCTGTGCCCTGAACGGCCGGGCTATATCATTCAGGTAGCGTTTGGCTTCACCCTGCGCCTTTCCCAACTGGGCGATTTGAGTCCCGGTTTTTGGCTCCACGGTTTCGGTCTTCCCCATATCCGAAACATGCGCCGGGGTTGAGCTCGGATACCGTGCCAGGGAAGGAATATGCATCGTCTGGAGTGGAGGTATGGTGATACGGGTGTTCAGGACGTGGAGCAGGATTACTTCGGCTTTGAGTGCCTGGCAGGGCCCGGTGACATAAGGCACTATCTCTTCCGCCATTTTCGAACCATCCAGGCAGACCAGAGTTTTACTGAACATCGCTTTACCCTCAAACAGATTATTAGCCGGAAGACTTTGGAAAAAAGGCGGCTAAGATTTATTTTATCTGTCTGGCCGGCCTGTGTTATCAGTTATTCCACTTAGCCTGCTTAAGCTGTTTACCTGCGGACCATGTCATGAAGCTTTTCTACGATCAGGACCATTCCCTCGGTATCCAGCCCGCAGTATTTCTCAAGATCAGCGCGTACCTGCTTCTGATCGGCTTCCGGGACATCTCCGTAGGTGATGGTCATGAAAGCCCGGCCGGCTGCCTCCCCATCAGCAATGGACATTTCTTTATAGCTTCTGCCTGTCAGGGCCGGCAGCACGTTCTTAATGGAAGCGCTGCCCTTCTGTTCCGGGTTATAATAATGAAAGTATTGAAATGGTTTCCAGAGGTCTACCATCCGCTCGCAGGTCTGTTCTACCCACTCTGTGTAATCGGGAAAGCTCTTTGCCAGATCTCGCAGCACGTCTCGTTCGAATACCTGGTTGTAGATCACGATGCTCCCGGTGGGCTGGACTTCGCTTCGCAGGCGCTCCAAAAAACGGGGCCGCGGATCATCCCTTCCCTCAGCCAGGAATGAAACATGCTCTACCGGCTTATTTCCATCTCTGATATGCATGGAAAACTGGAAGGGTATCTTTTGAAACGGCCGGGTACCGTCGAAAAGAGGAAGAGCCGGGTTGATGGTCTCGAAATCGAGATAATGCAGAGGCTGCTGAAGCGTGCTTAAAAAACGCTTGATCTGTTCCCGATCAGTATACGGCTTCCCGCTGATGTCGCACTGTTTCTGGATGTTTTGTGTCTGACTGAGCTTGTAGGTTTCCGGTATATCCCGGATATTCAGGATTCCCTGGTTAAACAGGTCAAAGCGCTTCTTCCCTCCCCTGTACAGGCAGAAAATGTTGTTTTCCGGCAGGGCTTCCCAGCAAGCTGTAACCGGGCAGCCATAAGGGCTGTTGCAGTGTTCCCCTATCGGTATATCCGGGCATTGAGGAGAAGCGATAATCTTCTGCATTTCAACGATGCGGTTGTTAATGCCCGTGCTGGCGGATTTGACCTTATCAGTGATATCCTCGACGGTGAACAGGTGGAATGGATCAAGTTCCCCGTCTTTTACATACTGGTTGTTGATGTGGGCCAGAAAGCACCTCACTATCAATAACCCCTGTTTCTCGCAGCATATCTTCTGAAAGGCCATATCGTCTATGTGCTCGTTCTTCACGCTGGTTGTGCTTTTTACTTCGATAATGTCCCAACCGTGTCCTGTTGACGGGTTCAGGATATCCAGCCGCGCATAAAGGCCACCTGCCATAAAGCCCGGCTCGAATAATGGTTTTCTTTCCTCCAGGAGCTGCTTCGTGCGGTAGATATTTCCCATGAAATCATCAAAAGGGACGTTAATTCCCTCCGGGAAAAGTTTTTTAGCCAGTTCTCCCACCAGGTGGCCCTGGTCAAAAACATATTGGGTCGAAGCATCCGGTCCCGGTATTTTTTCAGGATCATTCAATAACAGCCACAGATATCGGGGGCATTGCAGGCCGGCCATATATCTGGACTTGGTGAGGAGCTTTGAAGCCATACCCACTCCTTAAGCTGGTTTTTGCTGCTAAGCTTAAGGATAAGATAGGCCTTTTGGTATCGTATGTCAATACAGGTGCCGGGATTTGCCTGTTTCATATTTAAACTTTCTTTGATATGATTACGGTTATGAAAGCTGGTCGCGGGAGATATGGCGGTTTTAACCGGCAAATCCGGATGCAGGGAGGCTAAGAGGAGTATCTATGGAGAGGATTTCAATAGAAACGATAGTCAAAGTCATCAGCAGGATTGATTCAATGGACGAGAAAAGCACAGTGAAATTTGCCGAACGCATGCTGAAGGAGCAGCCTGACCTGGTTGCTTTTTTATTGGCGATTGATGACGATATTCTAAATCAGGATGAGCGAGAGCTATTATATTACCTGGGCTCATCGATATGGGCAATTATGTCCGAAGGTAAATTACGCCTGCCCCGGATCACAAATGAACTGCTGATTAAAGCTGATGAGGCTAACGTGAATTGGTTGGAGAGTATAGATCGGAAGAAGTCCGTGTCAATGAAAAAGCTGGTTGAAAGGATGCTCCTGGACTATCCTCAGCCGGTATTGTTGGGTTTCGCGGTAATGGTACTGGCTGAAGAAAATGGTGAGGAGTGTAATATCCGGGATGAATCCCGGAGCGTTATCTTGCTGGACGTGAAAACCGTCATCGACTGCTTCAATCAAAACTGAGTCGGTTTTAGATAGACCGGATCTCTTTCAGGTGGCATCATTTCGGATGATCTATCCGCCGAATATCCCCTCAATAACCCGGCTGATCTGGTCGAACAACGGACGCGCGCTGTCGACGACATAATGCTGCTCGGTCTCTTCCCTGGCGACCGGCTCGAACTTCTGCTTTTGCGGTCCGTATATCTCCCAGCGCCCGTCTGAGATGGATGTGCCTTTTCTTAACCGTCCCTCCAGGCGCTGCCGGGTATTTTCTTCGTCAAGAATGCATTCCAGGATTACAAAGTCCGCTCCGGTCTCCGTCGCCAATTGACAGGCCTGGCGGCGGTCTTCTGCCGTGAGGAATGTGGCATCCAGGATTACCGGATCACCCTGTTTCAGGATGTCTCTGGCCCCGGAGAAAAGCCTGTCATATGTCCGGCGTGAAAAATCAGCCGAATAAATCCCGGACTCCATGCCCTCAAAGCGGTGTTCGGTAAGAGGGATGCCTGCCAGTTGTTTTCGGATGATATCTGACGATATAATCGTCAATCCCAGCCTCCGGGCAATGGCCTGGGTAAGGGTTGATTTGCCGGAACCAACCAGTCCCACCGTGATGAACAGCAGGGGACGGGAGCGTGAATAGGATTCCGCCAGATCAAAATAGCTGCGGGCGGACTCCAGAGTCAGTTTTCGTTCTTCATCCGGAATATAAGGGTCGTCCAGTTTGAAACAGCCAACCTTTCCCCGTACATAAGCCCGGTAACATTTATAAAATTTTAGCAACTCTCGGATTTGCCGGTCCCCGCTTATTTCCATATAAGCGGTGGTGAAGCTCCGCGCCAGGTCTGCTCTGGCGAAATGGTCCAGGTCCATAGCCAGAAAAGCTATCTCGGAAGCGACATCGCAGTAGCGGAACCGTTCGTTGAACTCGATGCAGTCATAAATGCAGATGCCGTTCTGAAAGCAGATATGCTGGGCATGCAGATCTCCATGACAGTCTCGCACTTTACCGGAACCGGCGCGATTGTTAAAAACATCCGCTTTGTCCCGCAGCAGTTCATCGGTATATTTTTTAATCCTCCGGTGCTGCCCGGCCGTGATGGTGCGGCCGATATACTTCTCAGTCTGGGTGAAATTTTCATCCGTATTGACCTTGACTGCCCTGGTTGTTCCGAAAGCGCCTATATCCGGACCTGTGGCTGCCCTGGAATGGAAGTCCACCAGCTTTTGGGCTACCTGCCTGGCCATTTCCGGAGAAACCTGGTTGCGCTCCAACAGGACATTCATCATCCGGTCCTGCGGCAAATACCGCATTTTAACGGCATAATCTATCACTTCCCCTTCACCGGACAGGTTGATGCCGTGCCGGCTGCGGCTGATTGGGATCACGTCCAGATAGGCTTCCGGGCAAAGCCGTCGGTTAAGTTCCAGCTCCTGTTTACAGAAGAAAAGTCTCTTTTCCAGCGTGGTGTAGTCCAGATAACCCAGGTCAACCGGCTTCTTGACCTTGTATACATATCGGCCGGTCAGAAAGATGAATGACATCTGTGTTTGCATTAACTCGATTTTCTGCGTCTTGTCCGGATATATCCCCGGATCAAGCAGGGCTGCCGCTATTTCCGGCAATTGACTGGTCATATACCTTCGGTCTCCTTCAACCCTTTATCCATTCCATTATTTTATCCCTGACTTCCTGGCGGTTGTTCCGGTTAAGGGTTATTATCTGCACCTGCGGCTTCTTCTTAATCATGTCCGCCCAGGGATCGGACTTCAGCATGATCGTCCCCAGAGCTTTTTTGCCGCTTTCAATTATTTCCAGGACGGTTGTTTTAAATTTTTCGGACAGGAGTTCCATTTTACCGATCTCATCGATAACTATGATATCAGCCTCTTCAGCGGCTCGCTGAAGAGCAGCTACTCCCACTCTCTCCAGCCCCTCAATATCCACTCCGTATTTGCTGACCCTGTGCGGGCTTCTGGTGCTGATATGAGCCAGACCGGCAGTCTGGCCGTCCAGAGTGACAACGCAGAAGCCCTGCCGGACTCCCCCGGCACGGACCTCTTCGGTATAAAACCCGCCGGCCCTGCCCCCCATTGCTGCCGTTATTTCTTTGATAAGGCTGGTCTTACCGGTCCCGGGCATCCCGGTCAGGAGATAAACCGATTTCACTGGAATCACGGATCTGTCAGCTATCCGGCTTTATTTTGGTTTCACGGGAGTAGACTTGGCTTCTGCTCTCTTGGCTTTGGCTTTGCGGGCTTTGATACGGTGTTTGCGGACTATTTCTCTTTGTGAATATTTCATAAACTCTCCTTATATTGGTGACATTTGCGCTTAACGCCTCCAGGCAGTAGAACGACTATCCTTAATATACCCTAATTCACTTTATCTTACCAGATTGGTCTTTTTCGATTACCATGCGAGCGAATCTGGAGAACGACCGGTCATAAGTTTTTTCAATATCTGCCGGAAAAGCGCAGGCTGGTAATTCCTCCATTCTCAAGTGGTAGGCGATGCACTCGCAGCATTGCCCTTTTCGCGGACAGGGATCATAAGTACAGTTACATCTCTTTTGATTCTGATTGATATGACATTCTATATTCGACATTTGATGCTCCTTAATTTTCAGGTAATGATCTTATTCAAGCCATCAACAATTGGCTAACAAAACGTTTCTCCGGCTTAATGGCATTTTTCTTTATCCATTATATGTTCCCGGTATTGCATTTTATCATAATGGGAAAAGTTAGACGATATAAGAGAAGAAAAGAATCAGAGTTGATACTCTGATTATAATTATAGGTCTTGATTAGGCTATAATAATCTTATGCCCCGTATAACGAGTCGATTGAAAAAGCAGTTCTTCATTATCGCCGGCACCATTTTCCTGGCTCTCGGAATTATCGGCATTTTCCTGCCGGTGCTGCCGACTACTCCCTTTCTGCTTTTAACCGGGATTTGTTACATGCGGGGTTCGCAGCGGCTTTATACCGCCCTTCTCAGCAACCGTATCTTCGGAAGCTATATTAAAAACTATCTTGAAGGCCGGGGTATGTCCTGGAAGTCGAAGATATTGACGCTCATCCTGCTGTGGATTGCCATAGTCTGCTCTGCTGTTTTTGTTACGGACAGCCTGGTGGTCAGGGCTATCCTGGCGGCTGTGCTGACGGGGGTTACGATTCACATTGTTTTGATCAGGCCTTCCCCAAAACGGTCTTCATTTACTGCTGTTCCGTGTAAAGAAGACCGGCCTTAATCTGGATAAATTGTGTTAAGTCAGGCTATTCGTTCTCCGTTTTATCATGCCGGGTGATGTTAACGGGCGCTCCCGGTTTTACAGATTTGAATATCGTGGCGTCACCGATAATCCTGCCGAATACCGTGACTGCGCTGACAGGGCGAATCTCATCCTTCTGGCTTATCGGGGTCGGACCGAAGAAAATACAAAAGGAGTTTCCTTGAGGCCAGTAGCCCAGGTCTCCGATTTTGACATTGATTTGCCCATCTTCGAGTTCGCTGTAGACCGGAATCGGAAAATAGATTTCTTCACCCCAGAGTTCGGCCTCTGCTTTGAATGGTAAAGCTTCCCAGATGACCTGAGCTACCCGGGTGTTATTCAACTCGGCTATGGCTTCAACCTTACCGATCCCTATATGGATTATGCGTGTCATTGCCTGCCCTTTGCTAGTTGATATGTCTGTATATATTTTATTATAGCAAGTTGTCTGGGTTATCAGTACCGCTTCCTGGCTTTGGGATGCTTCGCCTTTACTGTATTCCGGCTCCAACATGACATGATCGGCTGTTATCCCGAAGGAGGTCGAGGCCCGATAAAGGACCTGACAGGAAAGCAGGCTAAAAAATGATGTCACTTCTTCTATGAACACTGCCTGACTTGCGTTCCACTGGACAAATTGGATACGATACAGAGAAGGATGGTCTCTCCCCTTTGGTTGCTTTCACCGACGAGCTGGCTTCTTTGCTTTTACATTGTAGCCTGCCGTTAATGCCGGTCTATATCGCTGGCAGGTCTGGCTCGGAAATCGGTGGAGGAAATGCGCGGGAGTTGCCTGAAAACAGGTGCTTTCCCAAACAGGGCGGCCATTGAGAAGCAAATGGCCGGATTTGTGGAAAATTAAAAGGATTGAGGTCTGTGACTGGCTCTCTGCCGGCTCTAAACTGCCGGATCAGGGTTTCAATTTAATCTCAATCAGGAGTAAAATTAGAGAATGAAAGTTTTAAAAAGGGTCATTAAGATAACTCTGGCTATAGTAGTCGTGGCAGGGGTTTTAATCACGGCTGCCTGCTCGTCTGGCGGCGGGAAGGGCGCCAGGATAGATGAGCCGGCCCCTGGCTTCACACTGAAGGACCTTGACGGCCGATCGGTTTCCTTGAGCAGCTTCAAAGGAAAAACCGTATTTATCAATTTCTGGGATTCCTCCTTTGAGTACAGTACGGATGATATTGCCTTTCTCCAGGAGCTTCACGAGGAATGGTCTCAGACCGGAGAGATAGTCCTCCTTACTATAGATACGGAAGAGGACGCGGATACCATCAAAGCCTTTATGGAAAAAAATAATTATTCCTTCCCGGTCTTACTTGACAGGCAGTACGAAGTCGCTGGAAAATATAATGTGAACTACATTCCAACGACTCTCATGATCGATAAAGAAGGTAGATTTAAATTTAAGGTGGAGGGTCCCTTCAGAAACAGAGCGGCATTCGAAAAGCAGATTGCCGGTTATTTACCCTGACAGATGTCGGTAACTCAGTACCCCCTTCTTTTTTCATCGATCCCTAACAGCCGATCGCCGATTGCTGTATTCTGTTGGGACAAGGAGATTTTGGATGGGTGATATTTTAAACGAAGCTTATGGAGTAGTCCAGTGCAAGGAGTGTCCCTGGTACAAGTCCTGTGTGATGCCGATGAGGTTCTCGGCTGAGGATTTGAAAAAGCAGTTGGAGTCCTCACCGCTGGGCATGAACCAGTTTGGCGTTGATTCCGGTCTGCAGAGCTTTCTTTCCGGAATGGCCATTACGGCACAGAATTCTTTGCTGGAAGCCTGCCCCGTTTTTGTCGAACGGCTGCGCTCCAGCCCAAAACTGGCACAGAAACTGAAACAAATAATGCAAAACTGGAGTAACGAGGAATAGATCATGATCAATAACCAGCCTGTAACGGTCTATCTGGGTTTGGGATCTAACCTGGGAGACCGCCGTCATAATCTGGACATGGCAATCGACTTCCTGAAGGAGAGAGCCAAGATTGAAAAAATCTCACCGGTTTATGATACAGCGCCGGTTGGAGAAACTAACCAACCGCGTTTCCTGAATATGGTTGTCACCATCTCTACCCGCCTGCCGGCCAATGCCCTGCTTTTTATGGCCAAGGGTATTGAGGCTAAGTTGGGCCGGGTGCCGGTTGATAGCCCCCGTCCGATTGATATCGACATTCTTTTCTATGGCGATCAGGTGATTAATACCCCGCCGGAATTGATAGTCCCTCATCCCAGACTCGTAGAGAGAGCTTTTGTCCTGGTGCCGCTGGCTGATATTGCTCCTGATCTCATTCATCCTGTGAATAAAAAGTCCGTCAAACAGCTTCTGGCAGAAGTTAGCGGGAAAGAGGATGTGCTGCCCTGGAATTCTCCGGATAAGCCGTAGTCTATGTATGAAGTAGTTGTTGAGCAGCATTTTGAGGCCGCCCACTTCCTGAGAGGATATCAGGGCAAGTGTGAGAACGTCCATGGCCATCGCTATACGGTGGTAGTCCGTTTGAAAGCCTCGCAACTCAATGACATCGGCCTGGTTTATGATTTTACGGATGTGAAGCGTCACCTGAGGGAAATCACGGCTCGTTTTGACCACACGCTGTTGAACGATATTCCCCCTTTTAATGATATCAATCCTTCGGCGGAGAATATCGCTGTCACTGTCTATCGCGAACTCAAAGAAAAATTGGCTGCTGATCCGGTGACTGTCTCATCGGTGGAAGCCTGGGAAAATCCGGGGCAGGGAATAATATATACCCCGGATTAGTTCAATCTCTCCGGAGGCAGCAGGTTAGGGATCGTTTCTGTAATCGGGTAGTTTACCATACAGCGGGGACAGTAAAGCGTCCCTGCAACTATCTCATTTCCGTTTTCTTCTTCAGTTCTTAGCTCCAGTTTGCCTTTGCAGACCGGGCAGACCAGTATAGCCATCAATTCTCTCTTCATGCTCTAATTTTAACACTTCGGTCTTCTGTCGTACATCAGTATTGTTACTAAAAACACCCTCTTCCCATACATAGGGAGAGGGTGTTTGCTGCGATATCCTGAACTTGAATCTACTTTTTCTCGGATTTAGCTGTCTCTGCCTGGGACTCAGCAGCCGCTGTTCCCGCTGCCGGGGCGCCTTCAGCCGCGCCAGCTGCAGCTTCCTCAGCCGGTCTCTCTGCTACTTCTTCAACCGGTCTCAGGCCGACCTTGACGATCGGCAGATCGGGATCATTCAATATCTCGACATCAGGAATCTGCACATCTTTTACATGGATGGCCTGATCTACCTCGGTAATGCTGCTGATATCTACCTGAACGCGGTCCGGCATCTTGTCCGGCAGGCACTCAACAAGCAGAGTGTCTAAAGTCTGGTACAGCATATTTTCTCTGACCTTCAAAGCCGGAGACTCGCCTACTATAGCGATGGGGACTTCCACCTTGATCGTTTCGGCCATGTTCACTGCATAAAAATCCACATGGATCAGATTGCCCCGTATCGGGTCTTTCTGGATTTCACGCACCAGCACCGGGCGGGGTGTCGCAGAATCACCGATAGTAAGGTTAATCAGGCGGGTTCTCCCAGCCTGAGAAATGACTTTGCCCAGATCTGCGGCATTGCCCTGTAAGCTCTGGGAATCCATATTATGGCCAAACAGGTGGACCGGGACCACCCCTTTGTTCCTTAAGAATCTTACTTTTTTACCATGAACCGTTCGTTCGCTGACTTTGATTTCGATTTTGTCTGCCATTATAACTCCTTATTATTCGGCTCCAGGAGCCGCGTCCATCAGATTCCCCTCACCCCTCCGCCGGGAATTGCATTACTGGTCTTTAAACCCAACAAACAACTATTTTAACAATAAATTCCCTCCAGCGCAAACCGCGTGAAGCATCCTGTTAATGTTCTATGATTTTGTCACCCGGTAAGTGAAGCTTTACTAAGCACCTTGTGTGAAGCATCTCATAATTAGTGTCGCTGAATATGGTATAGTTGTGCCAATAATTACCGAAAGGTTTGCCTTGAGCATAGCAGAGACAATTGGAAGCAGCGGACATAGCGCGGGTTACAGCACTTACCAATCGTGGTACAACTATCAGTGGCAGGCAACACAGGATTCATTCTTAAATTAGTTTCCAGTATTATGCTTGCCATTTTTCAATTTCTATCAAACAAGAATTGGGAGCCATTCCAGCCACATTTTTAGACATCATCCTGGAAGGAGTCAGTAAGTTAATACAACCTCCCTGGTCAACACTACCCGCCTTGCCTCTTTCAAGTGGATCATATTGAGCGGAAGATTCATAAGAATGGATTACTCCCGGTTTCACTCTTTGAGTAAGTTTAGCTATCCCCAGGACCGCTCCTCGATCATTGTATAGCTTAACGATATCATTTTCTCGGATACCTCGAGCATCAGCATCGTCAGGGTGAATATGGACTTCCTGCCATGCATAGCCATCCTTATACTGACGGTGACCAGGAATCTCATTCAACCATTTGACTTTATGGTCGTGATGTGAATGATAAGAGAATCTGGGATGAGGTGAAATAAGTTGTAATGGATACTTTTTTGCCAGTTCTGAGGTATGCCCTTCCCAACTGGGGATGTAGTGTGGCATTGGTGCTCTCTCCGGATCGTCCGGAGTAAATTTTTGCAAACTTTCCGATACAAACTCTATCTTTCCGCTATAAGTACCCAATTCCTTTAGCTTGCCTGCAATTTTCTTGGGATTACTTTCAGGTGTATCTGCGTCTCTTCCTTCATAAAACCATTGAAGAGCCGGTGTGGGTTTATATTCCTCAAGCTGCGGAGCTACAAAATAGCCCTTTTTCTGGAATTCCTCAAAAGTGATATACTTTGGTAAATCAGAAGCTCTAAACATCTTTTCGATCCAGTCTTCTTCGGTATTACCTTCCGTATATTGTTCCTTAAAGCCTAATCTTTCAGCAAGTCCGCTGAATATAAGGTAATCCGACCTGGATTCCCAAAGAGGCTCGATGCATTTCTGCTGATAGATAAAGACTCTGTGATTACAGACTGTTGAAAGATGCTGAGAATAACCTCCCGCATTTCCCCATTCTGAGATATCATTTCTCTCAAAATTCGTGCAGGCTGGCAAAATAACATCTGCGAATTGGGTTTCGGTACTCCACCAGCAGTCCTGATTGACTACAAATTCTAACTTTGGACTCTGGTACATTTTTACCCATCGATTGGTATCGCACATGGTACCAATAAACGAACCGCCATAGCGGTAAAACATTTTTATCTCATGGTAACCCTCCATGGGGTAAGTGTAGGGGATAAATTGTTGTTCTAGAGAAGAACCGCAAAAGCCTTGTCCTAGCCAGCTAATCGGCGGATTGAGAATAGCTTCGGGCAGGAGTGGGCGATATAATTTTTGTTTAACGGGATTGACAGCAGGTTTTTGGGCTAGTTTATTAATTCCCCATTCAGCATAACCCGGGAAATTAATTTTATAGTTGTAAGGAGGACCGGTAGTAGTGCCCCAGATATTTACTCCCTTTTTCCCTAATCCCTGCATAGCCTGGAGCAAGACCATCAGCCTGGCCCATTCATGAGCATAAGCAGCTTTACAGGTACCGCCCATGCCTCCGCGGGTGCCGGCAGCCAGCATTGTCCGTTTGGATGCCCATTCCCGGGCTAAGGCGATAATAATACGGGCTGGAATTCCGCTTAGCTCTGCTGCCCATTCCGGGGTTTTCGGCTCTCCATCATCCTTCCCTAAAATATAGTTCTTAAATTGCTCAAATCCAATAGTACGGGTTTCGATATATTCTTTATCGTAGGTATTCTCTTTAACCCAGATATAAGCAATTGCCAGAGCTAATGCTGAATCTGTACCTGGTCTGGGAGCAATCCATTTATCACCATGGACTGCAGCGGTATAGTTACAGAAAGGATCAATGAAGATTTGCTTGACTCCAATTTGCTTAAGCCATAAACGCCAGAGAGCGGCCTCATTCCCACCATAGTTCCCGCGGGTAGTATCGGGGTCATTGCCCCAATATACAATTAATTCGGTATTTTTCAGGGCTTCCTCAAGCATATCATAAGGTTCGATAAGACCTAGCCGCCAGTAAAAACCATAAACATGGGTGGCTCCCCAATGCCAACCTTCCCAGCTATCTGGATTATCGAATATTTGGGTATATCCGATGGTATTAAAAAAACGAGCCCAGGTATTAGTACGATAACCGATATTGCCCCAATTATGGTGCGAAGAGGGACAGGATGTGATGGCCTCAATTCCATACTGATTGCGGATTCGCTTCATTTCCTCACTAACAATATCTAAGGCTTCATCCCAGCTAATCCGGATATAACCGGATCGACCTCGATTCTCGGGATGCCTCTCCCCGTGAGGATCAAAATCAATCCTTTTCATGGGATATTTAATTCTATCCTCGGAGTAGACTCTCATCTTTTCGGTCAGGGTATAAGATGAGATGCAAGCTTTCCTGAGAGGAGTAAATTGATGCCCCTTGGCCTCAATCTTCCATGAATCTGCGTCAGTCTGATCATTAAATATCAGAGGTCTAACCCGGACGATTTTTCCATCTCTAACATGCACGAATACCGGACCGCCGGTGGTGCAATTAACTAAAATTTGTTCTTGTCCCATGAATCTCTTCCTTAGCTGATATTTCGACAGTTATGGTAGGGTATAGAGAGCTTATCAGACCTTTCAATCCTCTATTTAATCCAGGGGGTTATCCAGAGTTCCTGGTATGACTCTCTCAGTATTCTATATTGGACAGGCGCCGATCGGAGCCTGTTATTGGACTTTTAAATAAGATAGTGCCTATATTCCGACTGGCGGTTAACTCTACTTCTATCGTTTGTTTTGGATAGCTTTTAAAACTTGCTTCAAGAGTATATGTTCCGCTATTCTCTTCAAGGTTATCAAATTTAAAATCTCCGTAATTATCCGTGACGGTTTCGCTCAGTTTAATAGAGTTTTGAAATAGTGTCACTTTGGCACCATTCGCACAGTCTGTTATACCGGCTTGCTCGAAAGCGACAGTACCACCAATGAAACATTTAGTGTAGCGGTACAAATTCTTAAAATAAACCCGTGGGTGGGTATGATATTCTGGATGGAGTACTTCCAGACTCTCCTTCTCGATAATCTGCGCCATCTCAGAATCGTCGGCTTTTATGAAACGTCTGGCTCCGGTGGGACAGGCTTGAACACACCTCGGCTCTTTCCAACCTTCCTCCAACAGATGAACACAGAGAGTGCATTTCTGGGCTACGTTTTTTTCATTATTCCACCAGATAGCTCCATAGGGACAGGCTCTTAATAAGTCTTTCTGCCCTTTTGCTTTTTCTGGATCTATTATAACAATACCATTGCTCATCTTATAAACAGCGCCATTTTGGGCGTTCCTGATGCACGGCGCATCATCGCAATGCATACATGACATGGGAAGATTAGCAACATCAATAAAGGGGCATTGGCCTCTTTCCTTGGTTAAGATATCGATCCATCTCTGACCGTGCCGGGGCTGAGCAACCGAGTAGGGTAGAAAATCATTATCCACAAACTCATCCTTACAAGCCAGAAAACAATTATTACAGTCTTCGCATTTGGCGACATCGATGATCATGTTCCATTTTCTCACTTTAGCCCTCCTCGGTCCATTTCTTGATTTGTACTAAGCAAGTATTAGAAGCGTTGCTATGCGACCTCTTTATAATTGGCCTTGACGAAGTTAACAAATTTACGGTTCCAGCACGGTCGACTGAATAACCTGGCTCTCCAAGCGGATCGTAAATTGCTGATGAGCAGTATGAATGTACTGTTCCTTTGGGCAAACGTTCCGTCACATGAGCTGCGCAAATTACCGCACCCCGGTCGTTGAACACTTTTACCAGGTCGTTATGCTTAATACCCCTTGCTGCCGCATCCTGAGTATTCAAACGGATAATCCAATAGTAATAGCCGTTAATTAATACTCGGTGCTCTTTCACATCATTAATAGTGCTGTCTTTCCCATCGTTCATAGTATGGAAGCTATAACGAGGATGTGATGAGACCATCTGCAGCGGGAATCTGGCATATAGTTCCTGAGTATGAGGGCCCTCCCATGATGGAATATATTTACTGATCGTAGGCCTTTCCGGATCATTTGGGTCCAATCGCTTCAAGCTGGAGCACTCGAACTCAATCTTACCGGACTGAGTTTGGAGTCCAATCAGGTATCCCTCAGTATAGTCCGACGGCAGGGGGATAGGCTCGGTTAAATCTTTTTTCCGGCCTTCTGCAAACCATTTATAAGCCAGCGGTGGTTTAAGTTCCTCTTTTGGCGCTGGTACTACATAGTACCCCTTTTTCAGGAATTTCTTCCAGGAAATAACCTTTGGCATATCAGAGGCATCGAATATCTTCTTGCACCAGTCAAGTTCCGTAGCGCCCTCGGAATAATACATTCCCAATCCCAGCCTCTTGGATAATTCCAGAAAGATCTGGTAGTCGGATTTGGATTCGCCTAAAGGCTCAATACACTTATGCTGGATAGTAATTATTCTGTGATTGAGTTTATTGAAATTATGAATAATGTATCCTCCGGCATTGCAGGTTTCTCCGATATCCCAGCGTTCGAAATTGGTGCAGGCCGGCAAGATAACATCTGCAAATTTGGCTTCTCCCTCCATCCAGATTGACTGGTTCACTACAAACTCTAACTCTGGCGTGCGGTAAGATTTGACATAGCGGTTGGTATTATTCATAGTACCGATATAGGAACCGCCGTACTTGTAGTACATCTTAATTCGGGAATTACCTGGTGCTGGATACGAAAACTTAACAAACTGTCCCTCTATAGATTTGGTATTATTGAAATAACCTTCGCAATGACCTTCTAAGATCGCCTCTGGTATATTCAAGCGCGGAACCTTCTGGAAAACCGTATTCACCGATGGCAGATGAGGCATCCTCTGATAAAGATTGATTGCTGAGGCTGTACCCTCGATATCCCCGGAGATTCCGCCTTCGGCATAACCCGGGAAATAGAAGCGGGTATCCAGCGGTGCTCCATATGTCATATTTCCCATATTAATACCAGGTTTACCGATACCCTGCATAGCCATCAGGCAGACCATAGAACGCGCCCATTCAAGGCCGGTAGCGCACCGACAGGCTCCTCCTTCAGTATTCCCCGGACTGCCAGCTCCAAGATATGTTTTCTTGGATCCCCACTCACGAGCTAATGCCCGGACATCCTTGGCGGGAACTCCTGTCTCTTCCTCCTGCCATTCAGGAGTCTTGGGAATCCCATCCTCTTTCCCTAAAATATAATCCTGCCATTTTTCAAATCCGGTGGTCCTTTTGGCTATGTATTCTTTGTCATAGAGATTTTCTGTTATCCAGACATAGGCTATTGCCAGTGCCATCGCGTTGCCTGTATCCGGTTTAGGAGCCAACCATTTGCCGCCCATTAAAGCGATAGTTGGATCGTAGTAAGGGTTGATATGGACCGTTTTCACGCCTAATTCCTGGAGCCACTGACGCCGTATTGTGCTTTCAAAGCCGCTATATGCTCCCGGGATAGATTCTGGATCGCTGCTCCAGAATACCATCATTTCACATTCTTTAAGACAATCCTCCACAGTGCCATAAATCTCAGCACCCCCCAGACGCATGCTGTTTCCCCAATGATGGGTCGCTCCCCAAAACCAGCCTTCCCAGCTATCCGGGTTAGCTACTGTTTGAGTACACCCGATGGCATTCATAAATCGACGGTGAGCGCTTAAATAATACCCCACAATGCCCCAGTTATGATGTGAAGGAGTACTGCTTAGAATTGCGCCTGGCCCATACTCTCTTTTCACCCTTTTTATCTCATTTGCCACTATATCCAGCGCCTCATCCCAGCTTATTCTTTCATATCCTGAGATACCCCTGTTTTCAGGATGACGTTTGCCCTTAGGATCGAAATCAACCCGCTTCAGTGGGTATAAAATTCTATCTTGTGAATAGATAGTAGATTTTAAGGAATACCCGAATGGAGACAGAGTGCATTTACGTGGTGGTGTGAAGGTTTTTCCTCGAGCTTGAATGGTAAAAGAAGGAGCATCATCGCTATCGAATTCAATAGGAGTTATCCGGATGATCCTGCCATCTTTCACGTACACGAACATAGGTCCGGCATTGGAATTGTTAACATATCTCTTAACTCCTCTACCGACGTCTACACCATATTTCAGGCCGATTGTAAATAATAAGCTGAGAGTTTCCATGAACCAGGTTGTAAGCTCATCCTGTCCATCCAGTGTTAAACAAAAATTCTTCATGCCGTTCATTTGTTCCGTCTGGTCTCGGGCAGGCACCAGAAGTTTTACGGCCAGTTTGGCATCCCGGATTCCCATACAAATATCGGGTTGAGAATGGATTCCGCTCCTGGATATAATTTTGCCATCCTTAAATATAAAATAGCGCCCAATAGAGTTATCCATTAATTTAATTTGCGCTGTTAGGTTTTTTCCTTTAATACGTTCTTTAAATGCGGGGTATCTGATAGCTGCCAATTTCATATATTGGGCTGCTGCAAAGAGTAAAAATCGAAGTTTAATATTAGAGAATTCCATGCTATCCTCCTGGTCGCTAAATCGGTCATTACTTTCCTGCTCTGGGTTTCTGGACTACTGCTTTATCAAATGTTACAATTTGGGCATAAAGCAAGCTGTGGCTAAATTAATTATATGTAGCTGATTCAGGAAGGAACAAGACAAATAATTCTATATAACTATAGAGGCAGGATGCGCTTATTTTTCTCTTTAAGCAGTCAGTTTAGCCTGAAAAATATTAAAAATTCTATACAACTATAGATATAAGCTAAAGGTGAATTACCTGAGATAGGTTAACGATTATGAGTGTATCGGATTTAGATTTACATCAACTTATGGTCTTTTATAATGTTGCAACGGAACAAAGCATCTCCATAGCAGCCGATAAACTTTGTTTGACTCAACCCACTGTGAGTTACCATCTCAAGAGTCTGGAGAAGTCTGCTGGAGTAAAATTATTCAATATTAAGAAGCAGAGAGTATATCTGACTGAAGCCGGGCAGGACCTTTATCGACTTACTAAAGGCATCTGGGAACAATTGAGTAATGTGGATAGATATCTTAATTCATTAAAACAAAAACTTATCAAGATTGGTATTACTCCACTTCTCCTCATGCAGGTTACCACAGCACTCTCCAGAATCTGTAAATCTTATCCGGAAGTCAATATCGAGATGGTCATTACCAATACTACCAACATTATCCAGGGTGTGGCTGACATGGAGATCGATATTGGTATCGTAGTTAGCACGGACTATGGAAATCTCCCGGTGAGACCGGTTAGAATCTCTGATGCAGAGAAATTAGTGTTTGTCGCTTCTCCCAATCTCCCCATCGCCCAAAAAGAAAGAGTGGACTGGCACGACTTACAGGATATGCCAATTATCTGTGGACAACCAGGTTCACTTTTGCATACCCTGGTAATCGAAAAATTCCGTGATGCAGGGATTCCAGCTTCTCCTCATATAATGGTGAATACCTTGAGCATGGATGTTCTCAAAGTGTTTGTTAAAGAAGGGCATGCTATTGGTTTCTGGCACATAAAAGAAGCTGAAAAGGAAGTTCTCGGCCGAGAGTTAAAAATATTGCCATTTGTAGAGGATATAACGGTACCAATCGATGCTATTTCCAATGAAAATAATGAATTTGAGAAACCGATTCTAAAAGATTTGCTGAAGTTTATTATGCAGGAGCTTGATACCCCTTCTGCCTTTGGTACGTGATCTATAATCCGAAAACTGGACCCCGTATACCGTAATTTTTTGCAGTGATATAATGAGAAAACCATCTCAATCTATCCTCCTCTCCCCACACCGGCTGATTATGCTATAATTCTCTGGAATAACTGATCTGGAAAGGGTATTTCATGGATAGCGTTATCAATCTGGAAAACGTGTCCAAGCGTTTAGGTGAAAGAGATATTTTGAAGAATGTGACCCTGGCCGTCGGACATGGCGATATTTTCGGCTACCTGGGGCCAAACGGAGCTGGCAAGACCACCACCATCCGCATTATCCTGGGACTGATGAAGGCCTCCTCCGGACGGGTTCTCGTACTGGGACAGGACTCTCAGAAGGACTCCGTCCGGCAGAAGATCGGTTTCGTCCTGGAGGCTGACGGACTGTATGATAATTTGTCGGCCTTCGATAACCTGGTCTACTACGCCCGGCTTTACAATGTTCCCAATCCGGCGGAGAGGATCAACCGGATGATCGGTCTGGTCGGCCTGGGCGACCGGGTCAAGGATAAGGTAGGTACTTTCTCCAAAGGCATGCGGCAGAGATTAGCCCTGGCCCGCGCCATGATGCCTGATCCTGAAGTCCTGGTTCTGGACGAACCTACTGCCGGCGTCGATCCCACCGGTCAGATTGAAATCAGGAAGATCATGCTGGATATGATCCATCGGGATGGCAAGACGATCCTATTGAGTTCACATAATCTGGATGAGGTCCAGCGCATCTGCAATCGCATTGCCTTGATCCATAAAGGACAAATCCGGTTATATGGGGAACTGGAAGTCCTGCAGCACGAGATGAGCCACGGTGAAGTCGTGATCGAGACTGCCGGACCTATCGAATCTCCGGTTCTGGTAGACCTGCAAAAACTTCCCGGGATCGACATTCGCAGCCGGGATGGCAATTTTCTCACCCTGTCCGTCAATAGCAGCACGAATGTTTCCGCTGCCGTGACTTTCCTGGCATCCAGGGGAGTCCACCTGGAGCAGGTTAAAAAACAGGAGGCCTCCCTGGAGGAAATCTATACTACTATTTTGAAAGAAGCGGAGGACCGCTGAAATGAAAAAACTATGGGTGATTGCCCGGAAGGATATCCGGGAAGCCTTTCGCAGCCGCAGCGTCATTATTTATATCATTTTACTGTTCTTTCTTACCTTTACCTATTTCAACTCTTACAATGCGGCGGTCAACCGGATCGGCCAGGATGCCTCGCCGGATGTCTTCTCCCAGATCAGCCAGGCATTTATAAATAATATCTTTGGCACCTTGCCTATGATGTACAGCGTACTTATCTGTTCCGTTTTTGCAGCCTATGCCGTGATAGTAGAAAAGACCAGACGCAACCTCGAGTCGCTCATGGCGGCTCCGGTAAGCTTGAATCAGATATGGTTGGGCAAAGCCCTGGCCGTAACCGTCCCCAGCTATGTTATTGCTCTGGGGGTGACAGTGCTGGCCTATGTGGTAATGAGTTTCGTGGCGGTGGAGCCGAGGGTTGGCAGCTTTATCATTCCGGATGCTACAGCCATCGTCACAGCCATTGTAATCATTCCGGTCCTTGTCTTTCTGGTGGTAGCCATAGTGACCTATCTCCAGCTTGTCATTTCCAACCCACGGATCGCCAACATCGCCTTTACCGTTATTTTCCTGGCGCTATATTTTGGGGTTACAGCCCTGGCACAACTGGGGGTAGCTATAGATTTCATGTTGATTTACGCCGGCATGATCGTGGTCCTGGGCGCTGTCACTTTCCTGCTTTCTCGTACCCTTACCAAAGAGAGAGTGCTGCTGTCGAGTAAGGTATAGATTTACTTCTTTTGCCGCCAGGTGGTCCCTTTGGGGGTATCCTCCAGCAGTATCCCCAGCTCGGCCAGCCTGGAGCGGATGGTGTCAGCCAGTTGATATTGCTTGGCCTGCCGCAGATTGAAGCGGGTTTCTACCAGCAGATCGATGAAAGGGGCGGCCTCTACCGAGACGGCTTCTGCTTCCGCTGCCGGCAGCCTTAAGCCCAGCACGTCCCCGGCCAGCTCTTTGAGGGTCTGGCGGGCTCCGGAGATATCGGCCCCAGAATCGGCTGCCAGGTTGATCTCGCGGGCAAGATCGAAAAGAATGCCTGTAGCTTTCGCCGTATTGAAATCGTCATCCATGGCCTCGATGAACTGCTGCTTGAATTCCTCCGCATTCAGGACGCCGTTCTTCCCATCACTGTCCGCCCGGTTGGCGGAGCGGGCCAGCCGTTCGGCCCCCTTTTCCGCGCCTTCCAGTCCTTCCTCGGATAGGGATAAGGGGCTCCGGTAATGAGAACTGAGTATGAATACCCGGACTGCGTCCGGACTGTGTTTTGCCAGGACTTCCTTGATGGTCAGCATGTTGCCCAGCGACTTGCTCATCTTCTCTTCCCCGATTTGCAGGAATCCGTTGTGCAGCCAGTATTTCACGAAAGGCCGCTTGCCGGTAAAGCATTCGGACTGGGCGATTTCATTCTCATGATGCGGGAAAACGAGGTCCTGGCCTCCGCCGTGGATATCGATTTGTTCTCCCAGGTATTTCATGGCCATGGCAGTGCACTCGATATGCCACCCCGGACGCCCTTTCCCCCAGGGGCTGTCCCAGGAAGGCTCTCCTGGTTTGGCCGCTTTCCAGAGAGCGAAGTCCATCGGATGTTCCTTCTGTTCCCCGACTTCAATCCTCGCTCCTGCCATCATCATATCCAGTGTTCGGTGGGATAGTTGTCCGTAATGCTCATCCCGGGTCACCCGGAAATAGACAGAGCCGTCCTGCGTTCGGTAGGCATAACCCTTTTCCATCAAACCCTGGATCACCTCGATAATCTTGGGAATCTCCTCGGTAGCTCGGGGGTTGACATCGGCCGGCATTACATTCAGGGCTTTCATATCGGCAAAAAAACTATCGGTATATTTAGCCGCCAGTTCCTGTGTAGAAATTCCCCGCTGGTTAGCCCGGATAATGATTTTATCATCGATGTCCGTCACATTTTGTACATATTTGACCTTATATCCGCGGAATTTGAGATATCGCCGGATTACGTCAAAGAAAACATAGCTCATTGCATGCCCGAAATGGCTGTTATCGTACGGCGTCACCCCGCAAACATACATTTTGACTTCATCGCCGCCGGGTAAGAATTCCTCTTTTTGTCCGCTGAGGGTGTTGTGGATTTTCATTATATCGTTCCTTTATAAATATCTGTACTCTATTTTTGTGCTTTCCAGCAAAGCAACGGCCTGTGCCGCGATGCCTTCACCCCGCCCCACAAAACC